>NZ_CDWRCM010000119.1:5976-10955 GCF_977927585.1 Frankia sp. CcWB2
CTCGTGACCGTACGAGTCTCGTGACCGCTGACCGCCTCCGCTCCCACAGGTTCAGACGCGGCGCCATCCGGTGGCGGGGCGGGCGTTGCCGATCGTCGGCACGACCCGGGAGCGGGCTCCTCGCGGCGCGACGACCATGACGCGCACAGAACAGGTGTTGGCGTCGATCCGGTAGAGGATCCGCCAGGTCCGCCCGCTGGCCTCGTGCATGCCGACCTGCTCGCCGGGGATCGGAGTGCCGGCCTTGCGCGGATCGTCGCGCAGGGCACCGTCGAGGAACCGGCGGACCTCGCCGCGGGTGAGCTCGGCCAGCTTCGACAGGTCCCGCTCGGCCGAGGCGGACAGCGTCACCTCGTGCTTGTCACTCACCGCCGGCTCCCGTCCCGCCGGCCAGCCGTCCTCCGGCGGCCGGAAGCGGGGAAAGCTCCACGTTCTCCACGTGAAGATCCTATGCGCCCGCCTCCACCGGGGCTCGCGCTTCTCGCCCCCATGCGGGGAAACGGTAGCCATCATTGCCGGGAGCCGAGAAGCCCTTCCGCGGTCCGGATGAACCGGGTGGCATGGGCGGTTATGCAGGTATGCGCTTCGGAGACGACGACACCATTCGCCGCATGCTCACCGACACCGAGGTCTGGGCGGTGGTGGGGCTGTCCAACGACACCCGCCGGACCGCCTACAGCATTGCGGACTACCTGCGACGGCACGGCAAGCGTGTCGTACCTGTGCACCCCTCGGCACCTACGGTCGCGGGGGAGCAAGGATACGCGACGTTGAGCGAGATCCCGTTCCCCGTCGACGTCGTCGACCTGTTTGTCCGGTCGGAGTTCGCCGGCCCGGTCGTCGACGAGGCAGTGAAGATCGGCGCGAAGGGTGTCTGGCTCCAGCTCGGTGTGCGGGACGAGGCTGCCGCGGCGCGTGCGGGCGAGGCCGGGCTGGACGTCGTCATGGACACCTGCCCGGCGATCGAGGCACCCCGGTTGGGGCTCGACTGAGCAGTACGAAGCGGCGGGTCGCGAGCGCGGCGGCAGGCGGGAAGAGCACGAGGACGGGGAGCAGGTAGCGGTAGTCGAAGCACACCGTCGCGGCCGGGACGATGAGCGTGGCGGCCCCGGCCGCCACGAGGAGGGCCATGTCCGCCCGCAGCCGTCGATCTTCGGCGGCCCGGTCCCGCAGACCCCCCCGGCGCCGGGTGCTGTGGTTCCCCGGCGACGCACGGCGGTCCCGGTCCGGGGTTATGATCGCGGCGATGGTGACGATCATCATCGCGGCCAGGGCCGGACCGGGCGTGAAGACGAGACGCTGGTAGCTCCGCAGGAAACCGGCGGACGGCTTGCGGATGACGCGGGTGGGCGCGTCCCCGTGGAAGCCGAGCAGTGGCTCGTTGTTGTGCAGGTAGCGCGGTTCGTCACCGGTCGGGAACCGCCAGGTCGCGTCCGGCCAGTCGCGGTGCCCGACCGGTCGGCCCGGGGCGAAGTAGTGCGCGATCTCCCCGCCGACCATCCGGGCGTAGTCACCGAACTGATACCGGATGACCTGGCGGGTGAAGTCGCGCAGCAGCGCGTCCCGCTTGTCGTCGGGCATGTCGAGCCGCCAGCGCGGGCTGTTGCCGTTCCAGACGTAGTAGCTGGGATCGGGCCGCCCCGTCACCGGATGCGGGGAGCACAGGACGAGCTGGCGTGTGCTCAGGTGCAGGCGATCACATTCGGCGATCGGTGCCACCCGGCCGTACATCCACACCGCGTCCCCACCGGTGAGCGCGTATTTCCCGTGCGCGGTGTGGAACCAGCCCGCGTAGCCGACGAGTGGAACGGCGAGCATCACGGCGAAGGCGGCGGACCGGAGCCATCCGACGCGACGAAGAAGCAGGTAGCCCACGGCGAGCACACCCATGGCGACCCCGATGGTGCGGACCAGGCCCGCCCCGCCCAGTAACAGGCCGGCGAGCCCGCACGCCCACACCGACGGTCGTGCCGACCAGGTCAGGGCGATCATCGCGGCGACCAGCAGGATCGCGAACAGTGTCTCGGCCATCACGTAGTGCTCGAGGACAAGCTGGTAGGCGTCCAGCAGGACCGGCGCGGCGGCGATGGCCGCTACCGGGGCCGCCACTCGGCGGTGGACCAGCAGGACGTAGATCCCCACCCCGGGCGCCAGGCCCGCGACGTGCTGGACCACTGTCACCCACCACAGGTCGCCGGTGTGCGACAGCAGGCGCAGGAAGGCGGGGTAGCCGGCCGGCCGCATCGGGTCGGGCGCGTGCAGGGTGGAAAGTCGCAGGTAGGCATAGGAGTCGCCGTTGAACTCGAACGCCGGCCGGTAGGCGTGCCCGGTGACCACCCGCAGCGTCATCCCGGCGACCAGGAGAACCGCGAAGGGTAGATGCCGCGTGACCGGCCGGGCGGGTCGGGCCGGCTGGGCGGAGGCCGGACCCGATGCACGGCGCCGCGCGTTCGGGCCATAGAGCGGGCCGGGGTGCTCCCCGGACGGCACCCGGCCCGGGGCGGCGAGGTCATCCGCGGGGTCATCCCCGAGGACAGCGGGATCGCGTAGGGAGACGGGCGCGGCGTCGCCGGGCAGCGGTGGAAAGCGGCGTCTGCCCAGGGCAGCCATTCTGCCCAGGACGGCCATGATGAATATCCGCCGTTCTCAGAACCTGACGACCTCGGCCGGGTGTTCCAGCGCCTCGAAGAACGGGCCGAGACCGGGCGTGTCGGCCCGTGGGCCGCTCGTCCCGGCCCGGGTGGAGTCTGTCCCGACCCGGGTGGAGCCTGGGCCGGCACTCGCAACCGCGCCCGCGTCAGGGCCCGTGCCGGCACGAGTACCGCGGGCCGACGCCCGCTGATGCCCCCCGCTGGGCCCGGCGGTCAGCAGCCGCAGGAAGAAGGATCCGAAGGCGGTCTGCGCGCCCAGCACCATCAGTGTCATCGCGAGCAGTGCCGGGCGCATCTCGTTGAGCGGCCCGAGATGGTTGGCCAGCCAGCGGACGAGGACGACCACGTCCACGACGAATCCGACGATGAACAGGCCCGCGCCGAGCGCAAGCCCGCGTTCGAGGGTGAACAGGCGGTGGATGAGCGGCAGTGGCCAGCGGCGGCGCTCCTGCCAGCCGAGGGCGTGGTTGTGGACGTCGGCGCAGACCCCCAGCAGCACCAGTTGCCAGCCGAGCAGCGCCAGCAGCGCGAACAGGATCGAGAAGTGCAGGTCCAGCCGGTGGAAGCCGAGATTGAGCGAGCCGGGCAGCAGCGCCGCCTGGCCCGCGATCCCGAGCGCCAGCAGCACCAGGCCGGGCAGCACGAACAGGTGCCTCGGCGCCAGCAGCAGCATGAACCGCAGGTGCCGCCAACCGTCCCGCAGGGAGTGCAGCTTGGAGGCCCCGACCCGCGGATGGTAGGTGATCGGCACCTCCTCGATCCGCAGCTCGGCGCGGCCCGCGGCGATCACCAGTTCGGAGGCGAGCTCCATCCCCTCGCAGCGCAGCTGCATACGCAGGTACGCCTCTCGGCTGAAGGCCCGCATGCCCGAGTGCGCGTCGGAGGAACGGACGTCGAACAGCCGGTTCAGGATGCCGGTGAGTGCGGGGTTGCCGACGTAACGGTGCAGCCAGGGCATCGCTCCCGGCAGGATCTCCCCGGCGAAGCGCGACCCGAGCACGTAGTCGGCCCGCCCGGCGCGCAGCGGAGCGAGCAGGACGCCCAGATCTGAGAAGTCGTAGGAGTCGTCGGCGTCGCCCATCACGATCAGCCGGCCTCGGGCGGCGGCGAACCCGGCCAGGTAGGCGTTGCCGTAGCCGCGCCGGGTCTCGCGGACGACCCGGGCACCCGCGGCGGCGGCGACGTCCGCCGACCGGTCCGTGGACCCGTTGTCGACAACGACGACCTCGCCCGCGGCACCCGCGGTGGCCAGTCCCGCAAGGGCCTTGTGTACGCAGATGCCGACCGACTCCTGCTCGTTCAGACACGGCATGACGACCGACACCTCGACCGGCTTTCCGCCGGCACGCGGGCCGGTGGGGAGGCCCCCGAAGGTATCGGTACCGACACTCGTGGCGCCGTCCATCGTCCGTACCCCCTTGTGGCCGGGCATGTCCGGGTCCGTGGCCGTTCACTGGTGCCTGTCCGTGGCCCTGCCGTGTCGATGCCCGGTCGCCGGGGGCAACGGGCGCCGTTCATGCAGGTGGGCGCATCAGCGGAACCGGCCCACGTCATTGTTGCGGTCAGGGTGGCGGAACCGCTCGGCCACCGCCCCGTAACCTACCGATCCGATGGTCCGGTCCTGTTACCGGCATCTCGCTGTAGGCACCCCGTGGTCCGCCCGGCTGGTTCCCGATGTGCCGTGTTTCGCATCCGCGCTGGTCACAGCCGTTGTCCACGCTGACTTGCGGGCCGGGGTCGCAGACATGTCGGCCCCTTCACCCGCGCCTCGGTGTGACGCTTCTTACGGAGAGGCGTAACGTCTGGTGCTCGTGCAAGCTGTTCGCGTTTCAGACCCGGCATCGGCGTCCCCGGTGCCCTCCGACGACCCGGAGCCATCCTCGCCCGAGCCGTCCTCCGATCCCCTGCCCGCCGGCGCCTCACGCGCAGCCGCACCCCGGCGACGTGGTTGCCCGCACTCCCCGCCCTGCCCCACGGCGGACAGTGTGGATCGTGACGCCGCCCGGGTGGCCAGCCAGCATTGGGACCAGGGCTGGATCCTGCTGTGTAACGGGGTGATCCTGTTCGAGGACACCGGCGAGATCCTGCCGACAGGTCGCACCGTCGAGCCACGACGGGCGCTGCCCCGGCCCGGGGGCGTGGCATGGCCGCCGGCTCCGAGATGGGCGAGCCAGGCCCCGGTCGCGGTCTGACAGGCGCGCTCTGAACAGGCGCGCTCTGACAGCCGCGGCCTGACAGCGAGCTCCTTCTGCTCGCTCCTCCCGCGGGGTTCGGGAGGATGTGAGGTTCATCCCAGTTGATCTGGGTGTCCCCGTTACGGGTACGGTG
>NZ_CDWRCM010000119.1:11078-14089 GCF_977927585.1 Frankia sp. CcWB2
CCGGCGTGGGGTCAAGGCCGGTAACGAGGCCGGGAACCGGGACCGCTCTCCGCTGGCCCGCGGAGAGCCGGGTCGGTCGGCGCGCCCGGATCCTCATGCGCCGTGACATCGCGCTGGGCCGGACGTTCCTGCACGCCTTCACCAGGGCGGACCGGTCGCTGTTCGCGGCGCTGGCCGGCGGCAGACCGCTGCTCGACCCGGTGCTGCCGCGGCTGTCTCATGCCGCCGATCACGGTCTGCTCTGGTGGGGGGTGGCCGGGACGCTCGGTGCGACGAAGGGACGCCGTCGCCCGGCGGCCGCCCGTGGCCTGCTCGCCCTGGGAGTCGCGAGCGTCCTCGCCAACGGGCCGATGAAGGTGGTGTTCCGCCGGGACCGCCCACCGACTCACACGATTCCCCCGCTGCGGCGGCTTCGCGAGGATCTCACGACGTTCTCGTTCCCCTCCGGGCACGCGGCGTCGGCGGCCGCCTTCGCCACCGGAGTCGCGTTGGACGCGCCCGGCGCGGCAGTGCCGGTGGCCGCGCTCGCCGCCACGGTGGCGTTCTCCCGGGTGTACGTCGGGGTGCACTATCCCGGGGACGTGGCCGCCGGCGTGCTGCTGGGGATCGGGGCGGGCCTGCTGACGACGAAGGTGATGCCGCGTCGGCCGTGGGCCCCTGCCCGGGCCAGCCCCGCGTCGGCGTGGGCGCCCGCCCTGCCCGACGGCGACGGCCTCACGGTGGTGGTGAACGCCCGTTCCGGTCCGGGTAACCACACGGACCTGCTCGCCGTGCTGCGGGCCGACCTGCCCAGGGCCCGGGTCGTCGAGGTCGACGCGGGCGGCGACGTAAGAACCGCGCTGGTGTCCGTGGCGGCGCGGTCCCGTGTGCTGGGCGTCGCCGGCGGCGACGGCACCATCAACGCGGCCGCCCAGACCGCGCTGGCGCACGGCGTGCCGCTGGCGGTCTTCCCCGCGGGCACGCTCAACCACTTCGCCGCGGACGTCGGACTCGCCGAGGCGGGTGACTCGGTGCAGGCGATACGGGAGGGTTCGGCGGTCGCCGTCGGCATCGGCCGGGCCGAGGGCATCAGCGCGACGTTCAGTCGGTTCTCCCGTATCTTCGTGAACACCGCGAGTCTCGGCGGCTACCCGGACATGGTCGCCATCCGTGCACGGTTCGAGCGCCACATCGGCAAGTGGCCGGCGATGCTCATCGCGCTGAGCTGGGTGCTGCGCCACGAAGCGCCGTTCGAGGTCGAGATCGACTCCGAGTACCGCCGGGTCTGGCTGATCTTCGTCGGCAACGGGATCTACCAGCCCGGCGGGTTCGCCCCCACCTACCGCACCCGCCTTGACGAAGGGCTGCTGGACCTGCGGGTGGTCGACGCCGCGGCGCCGCTTGCCCGGCTCCGGCTGGTGGGGGCGGTGCTGACCGGCCGTCTCGGGCGCAGCCGGGTGTACGAACAACACACGGTCGAACGGGTCACGATCTCATCCCGTCAGCCCGGCCCGCTGCCGTTCGCCTGTGACGGCGAGGTCACGGAGGGGGTGGAACGCATCGTCATCACTCCGGGCGGAGCCCGACTGATCGTCTACCGGCCGTGGCGGCCCGACGCATCCGGCTGAGCCGGGCCGGTGGACCGACAGCCGGGCGGACCGACAGCCGGGTGGACCGACAGCCGGGCGGACCGACAGCCGGGCGGACCGACAGCCGGGCGGACCGCGGCGGCGTCAGCGACCGCGGCGGTGCTGCAACGGGATGAGCGTGTGCAGCGGGCTGGTCAGCCGGGTGAACTGGTCGGCGTCGAGGAGATCCTCGACGAGCAGCGCGCAGGCCAGGTCGGCGCACAGCTCCATGACCCGCCGGTCCTCGCTCGAATCGGTGCCCCGATGGCCGCGGCAGTACGGGCACAACCGCCAGAAGCCCTCGGCGGCGCTGCGCCGGACCAGGGTCCACACCCGGCGACGCCCGGTCACCACGGCGCTCGCGAAGGCGGCGTCCATCGCCATCTGGTGCGCGGAGTCGTCGCGGGTGAGCGCGGACACCAGCAGGTCGTCGAAGACCTCGAGGCTGTCTGGATCGTGGCAGCGCCCGGCGAGGACCGGGAGTGCCGCGAGAACCTGCTTCACGTCCGCCGCGGCCGGGCCGAGGTCGGGTTCGTGTGCGCGCGCGCGAGGGTAGACCGTACGCCACGGACGCATCAGCGCCGCATACTCCGCGCGGCCGAGGATGGGCCGGGCGTAGGAGGCGGCGACCGCGTCGCGCATCGCGCGCAGAGCCGTGGCGGCGATCGTCGGTTCGACGGTGACGTACTCCGCGCCGGTGAGGTCGTCGGCGTAGATCGCGCTCAACGCGTCGAAGGCGGCCAGCACCTCGACGATCAATGGCGAGTCGGGGGAGAGCGCCTTGTCCCGGGCTGCGGCGAGGTACCCCGAGTTACGCCAGGCGCCGGCGAGCGAGACGAGCTCCGTGTCGGTGGTGTGGACGAGTTGGGCGAGGATGCCGAGAATGCCGCGGAGGTTGGGATGTTCCTCCAGCCGCTCGATGCGACGGGCCCGCAGGATCATGCCGCCGTCCCGCCCGCGCGGCTCGCGCCGCCGCGCTGGGACCGCCGTGGGTTCACCGCGCTCCCGCCCGTCCGCGGTACAGGTGATGCCGCCGCGGGTGCGGTGGTCGTCGCGACACCGTTCACCTCGTCCTCCTCGACCGTCGCAGCATGCGCCGCGCGGGCCTCGTCACGACCCGCAGCCGCGCGCCGGCCGGTCGGCTGGTCGTCGGCTGGCCGGCCGGCTCCTGATTGACCTGACAATTGAACTGACAGCGACCTGACAGATGCCTGACCGTACCGGACCGCGAAGTGGCCGTGCGGTGATCGGCAGGCGGGTTTTCGTTGCTCTCCGACACCGACGGGGGTCGGGAGTACGTGCCGGAGGCTTCGCCGCCGGCGGTTTCGCGGCTGGTAACGCCGCGTGACCAACCTTTGGACATCACCCTCGAGAGACTAGGGCCTGTTTGGGAAGTATGTCCCG
>NZ_CDWRCM010000120.1:0-642 GCF_977927585.1 Frankia sp. CcWB2
CCGGCCCTTCCTCGACAATTTCTCTCCCCGATGGAGTAACGAAGCGTGAGGACGATCGACGACCTGCAGGTCGCCGGGCACCGGGTGCTGGTCCGCAGCGACCTGAACGTGCCGTTGGACCGTTCCGGTGACACCCCGCGCATCACCGACGACGGCCGGGTCCGCGCCAGCGTCCCGACCATCGCCGCACTGCTGGACCGGGGCGCCCGGGTGGTCGTGAGCTCGCACCTGGGCCGGCCGAAGGGCGAACCGGACCCGAAGTACTCCCTGGAGCCGGTGGCGGGTCGGCTCGCCGAGCTGCTGGGCCGGCCGGTGGCGTTCGCCGGCGACGGCAGCGGTGACATCGCCGGTGCGCATGCCCGCGAGGTGGTCGCCGGGCTCGGGGACGGCGAGGTGGCGCTGCTGGAGAACCTGCGCTTCGCCGCCGGGGAGACCAGCAAGGACGCGGCGATCCGCGCGGCCTTCGCCGACGAGTTGTCGGCGCTCGCCGAGTTCTACGTCGGGGACGCCTTCGGCGCGGTCCACCGGGCCCACGCCAGCGTCGCCGACGTCCCGAAGCGGCTGCCGCACGCCGCGGGCCGGCTCGTGCTCACCGAGCTGGAGGTGCTCCGCCGGCTCAGCAGCGACCCGGCGCGTCCCTAC
>NZ_CDWRCM010000120.1:898-1942 GCF_977927585.1 Frankia sp. CcWB2
TCGTGCTCGGCGGGTCCAAGGTGTCCGACAAGCTCGGCGTGATCCGCGCGCTGCTGCCCAAGGTCGACACGTTGCTCGTCGGCGGAGGGATGTGCTTCACCTTCCTGGCGGCGCTCGGTCACGGGGTCGGCGGGTCGCTGCTGGAGACCGAGATGATCGAGACGTGCAAGGAGCTGCTCGCCGAGGGCGGGGAGCGGATCGTGCTGCCGACCGACGTCGTCGTCGCGGACAGGTTCGCCGCCGACGCGGACACCGCCGTCGTCGCGGCCGGCGCCATCCCCGCCGGCTGGCTCGGGCTCGACATCGGCCCGGCGTCGACGGAGCTGTTCGCCGCGCGGCTGGCCGGAGCGGCTACGGTCTTCTGGAACGGGCCGATGGGCGTGTTCGAGCTCGCGCCGTTCGCCGCGGGCACCCGGGGGGTGGCCGAGGCGGTCGCCGCCGGCAAGGGGTTCTCCGTCGTGGGTGGCGGAGACTCCGCCGCGGCGGTCCGCACGCTCGGCATCCCGGAGGATGCCTTCAGCCACATCTCGACCGGCGGCGGCGCGAGCCTGGAATACCTGGAGGGCAAGACGCTGCCCGGGCTCGCGGCCCTCGATGTCTGACTTCCGCGGGACGCCCGGCGCCGGGGCCGGCTGATGGCACTGCTGGGCCGGGGAAGATCTGAGCGAGGTTCCGACAGGGGATCCGGGAAGAACAGGGGATCCGGGAAGGACGAGGACGGCGTGGGCAAGGACAGATCGGCGAAGGGCGCTGCCGGCTCGAAGGGCGCCGTCGGTGTCAAGGGCACCGGCCGACGGGCGCTGGTGGCCGGCAACTGGAAGATGAACCTCAATCACCTCGAGGCGATCGCGCTGGTGCAGAAGATCGCCTTCGATCTCAAGCCCGCCGAGCTGGAGACCGTCGAGGTCGTCGTTCTCCCACCGTTCACCGATCTGCGCAGCGTGCAGACCCTGGTGGACGGAGACAAGCTCGCCATCGCCTACGGGGGGCAGGACCTCTCCCCGTACGCGTCGGGTGCGCACACCGGTGATATCAGCGGGGCGA
>NZ_CDWRCM010000120.1:2517-5286 GCF_977927585.1 Frankia sp. CcWB2
CCAAGCTCGGCTGCGACTACGTCGTCGTCGGGCACTCCGAGCGCCGGGCCGGCCACCACGAGGACGACGCGCTGGTGGCGGCCAAGGCGAAGGCGGCCTTCTCCGTGGGGCTCACCCCCATCCTGTGCGTGGGGGAGCCCGAGGAGATCCGGGCCGCCGGCACCCATGTTGAGCACGTGTTGCGTCAGCTCGAGCAGTCGCTGGCTGGCATCACCGCCGAGCAGGCCGCGACGATCGTCATCGCCTACGAGCCGGTGTGGGCGATCGGCACCGGCCGCACCGCCTCCGCGCAGGACGCCCAGGACATGTGCGCGGCGGTCCGCGGCCAGCTGGCCAGGCAGTACGGCGATGAGATTGCCGCTGGGACCCGTGTCCTCTACGGCGGCTCGGTGAAGGCGGCGAACGCCGGCGAGCTGTTCACCATGCCGGATGTGGACGGCGGGCTGGTCGGCGGGGCGAGCCTGGTCGCCGAGGAGTTCGTCGGCATCGTGCGCAGCGGGCCGCCGGCCTGACGGCGGACGCGTCTGTGTACTCGCCCTGCCGCGCACTCGCCCTGCCGCCGGCCGTCCCGGTGCCGGACCAGGCGAAGCACCGTCGGTGGGAGCGGATACTGTTGCGTGGCGACGTGCCCGGCCCGCCCGATCCCCTCGAGGCGTGCCGGTTCCACCCACGTTGCTGGAAGGCCGAGGAGGTGTGTAGGACAGTGGAACCGCCCTTGTCGGAGGTTCGGCCTGGGCACCGGGTGGCCTGCCACTTCCCCGAGGAGCGGGAGCTGGTCTAGATGACGATCGGTCTGTCGATCGCCCTGATTGTCGCGAGTATTCTGATGATCATGCTTGTGCTGTTGCACCGGGCCAAGGGAGGCGGGCTGTCCACCCTGTTCGGCGGCGGCGTGTCCTCGTCGCTGGGTGGGTCCTCGGTCGTGGAGAAGAACCTCGACCGGTTGACTATCGTGGTTGGGATCATCTGGTTCACCTGCATCGTCGGTCTCGGTTTGCTGCTGAAGAATTGAACGCCCAATTCGGCCCGCGCCCTGGTCCCGGCCGCGGGAGTGGTCGCGGCCGTGGAGGCCGGCTGCCCCGCCCCCTGTCCGTGCTCGCCACGGTTCTGCTCGCCACGGTCCTGACCGCCACGGTGACCGCCTGCAGCGGCGGCGGCTCGGGGGGCGGATCGCGTGAGCTCGCCGCCAGTCCCACCCCGGCGGCGACCGCCACGCCCCCTCCGCCCGACAAGCCGGGCGGCACGCTGCGGATCGTCACCCAGTGGATGCCCAGCGGCGATCCCGGCTGGGCCGACCAGCCCGGCGAGCGGGCGGTCAGCCGGCTCGTGACCCGCCAGCTGTTCAGCTATCCCTCCGACGAGGACACGACGAAGTCGACCATCCCGCGGCCGGACCTCGCCGTCGGCGCGCCGGTCGTCACCGAGAACGGGCTGGTCTACACGGTGCGGCTGCGTCCCGCGGTGCGCTGGGACACCCCCAACCAGCGCCGGATCACTGCCAACGACGTCGCCCGCGGCATCAAGCGACTGTGCACGCCCCCGAACCCGTCACCGCTGCGCGGCTACTTCACGGCGACCATCGTCGGATTCCGGGAGTTCTGTGCCCAGCTGGCGGCGATCCCGGTTGCCGACGCCGCGGCCTTCGTCGAGAGCAGCACCGTGGAGGGCATCGAGATCGTCGGCGACGACACGCTCGCGTTCCATCTACTGGCCCCGGTGAACGACTTCGTGGACGTGCTGGCGCTACCGGCGGCCTCCCCGGTGCCGCTGGAGGCCCTGGCCTACCCGCCGGACTCGCCGGAGTACCTGCACAACCTGGTGTCGGCCGGGCCGTACCGGTTCACGGTCGCTCCCGGCGAGGGGTACCGGCTGTCGCGCAGCCCATCCTGGAGCGCATCCTCGGACGGGATCCGCCGCGCCCTGCCCGACCATATAACGATCTTCGACGGCCTGAGTCCGGAGGCCATGCAGCAGGAGCTGGAGAGCGGCGACGCGGACATGTCGCTCGATGGGAAGATCCCCGACAGTCGGGCCGTGGAGCTCGCCAGGGCGAATGACCCCCGTCTCGTGGTCGACGGGGTCGGGGTCACCCTGGCGCTTACCGTCGGATTCAACGGGCCCTCCGCGGCCGCGCTGCGTGAGCTGCCGGTCCGCCGGGCGCTGCCCTACTGCATTGACCGGGTGAGCCTCGCGGCGGCGCTCGGCGGCCCCGAGTTCGCCGCTGCCGCCACCGGGTTGCTGCAGGAGACGATGACCGGCTACACCGACGCGGATCCCTTCCCGCGTCCGGCGGGACTCGGCGACGCGGCCCGTTGCCGGGAGGCGCTGAGCCACACCCCCGGCGGGCCCGTCACGGCGCTGTCCCTGCTCACCACGGACAGCGCCACCGACGTGGCGGCCGCTGAGGCATTGCGGACCGCCTTCGCCCGTTCCGGCATCCGCCTCGACATCCGGATCCGGACCGGCGAGCGCTACCGTGCGGCCGCCGTCCACCCCACCGGGCAGTTCTGGGACCTGGCGCTCACCACCATCGCCCCGGACTGGTACGGCGACGCGGGCCGCACCGTCTTCCAGCCATTGCTGGACGAGACGTGGGCCGGCCCCAGGCCGGCCGACGGCGGCTACCGGGATCCGGGCGCCCTGCATCTGCTCGCCACGGCGCTGCGGGCCACCAGCGAGGCGACCGCCGCGAGCGACTGGGCCGACCTGGAGCACACGGTGGTCGAGCAGGTCGCGGTAATCCCGCTGGCCGTCGTGCACACCCCGCAG
>NZ_CDWRCM010000120.1:5524-13938 GCF_977927585.1 Frankia sp. CcWB2
ATAGCACGAACGTCACCGCGTTCACGATCGTGCCGTCGGTTGGCACCGCCGATCCGACCGCGGTCTCGCTGGGGTCCGGATGACACCCGACCTGAACACGCTCCTCCCGCCGGGGGTAACGCCAGGGGTAACCAGGCGGGGGTGGTCGGTGCATCCATGTGTGGCTCTCGCGGCCTACACTCCCCCCAGGACGTACCCGGAGGAACACCCGGGGAAAAGTGCCGGGAACGTCAGGTTTACGAAACCGGGTACGAGGTTCCGCGGCGCTCGAGGCCGCGGAATCGGCAGGCACGGTTTCCGTGCTACCACCCATGGGACGAGACGAAGGAGCACGCGGGCCGTGGCAGGTGGCAACGCCATCCGGGGGAGCCGGGTCGGGGCAGGACCGATGGGAGAGGCGGAACGGGGCGAGACCGCGCCCCGGCAACGTATCTCCTTCTGGTGCGCCAACGCGCACGAGACGAGACCGTCGTTCGCCGCGGACGCGGCGATTCCCGACACGTGGGATTGTCCGAGCTGTGGTTTTCCGGCGGGACGGGATCGGGACAACACCCCCGCCCCGCCGCGCACCGAGCCGTACAAGACCCATCTCGCCTACGTGCGGGAACGACGGAACGAGAAGGACGGCGAGGCGATCCTCGCCGAGGCGCTCGCCAAGCTTCGGGGCGCCTCCTAGCCCGGGGCCGGGCCCGTTCCCGGCAGCGGCCGACGGTCGCCGCCGGGAACGGGCTGCCGCCGTTGCGCCGCCGCCGAGGATGCCCCTGTGACTGTGGATGATGTCGGCATCGGCCGGATCGTCGCCGGGCGGTACCGGCTCGTCGAACGGATTGGCTCCGGTGGGATGGGCACCGTGTGGCGGGCCCACGACGATGTGCTCCGGGTCGAGGTGGCGATCAAGGAGATCCGGGTCTCCGCCGACCTCGACGACGACGAGCGTGCCGCCGGAGTGGAGACGGCGATGCGCGAGGCCCGCAACGCCGCCCGGCTGCGGGGGAACCCGCACGTGGTCACCGTCCATGACGCCGTGGAACACGACGGCCTGCCGTGGATCGTGATGGAGCTGGTCCGGGCCGGCACACTCGCCACGACGGTCAACCGGGACGGTCCCCTGCCGCCCGAGCGTGCCATCCAGGTCGGGCTCGCGGTCCTCGACGCCTTGGTCGCGGGCCAGCAGATGGGCGTGCTGCACCGGGACGTCAAACCATCGAACATCCTGCTGGCCGACGACGGCCGGGTGCTGCTGACCGACTTCGGCATCGCCACCCACGCCGCCGACCCGACCCTCACCGGCGGCGTCGGCAGCGGCGGGACGCCCGCCTACATGGCGCCCGAGCGCCTCCTCGGCGGCCCCGCGACCCTGGCCGGCGACCTGTTCGCCCTCGGCGCCACCCTCTACTTTGCCGTCGAGGGGGTCTCACCGTTCCAGCGCGACACGCTGCTCACCACTATCGGCGCCGTGCTGCACGCCGATCCGCCACCCTTCCTCCGGGGCGGCAGGCTGTCGGCAGCGATCGCCGGGCTGCTGGCCAAGAACCCGGCGAGCCGGCTGCGCGCGGAGGGAGCGCAGGCGTTGCTGACCTGGGCCGCGTCCCACCCGGCCGATTCCGCCCCGGTATCCTCGCCGTCCCCGGTATCCCCGCCGTCCCCGGCGCCGGACGCGGTGATCCGGCGCCGGACCGGGTCGCGACCCGTGCCGTTCCCGCCGGCGTGGCCAGGGACGGCGCGGCCCACCGGTGCGGTCGGATGGGCCCGGCCGTGGCGGGCACCCCGGCTGATGGCCGGGGCGATGATCGTCCTGGTGCTGCTCGCCGCCGTGGCCGCCGGGGCGTACCAGCTGTTCGGCGCGGACGGCAGCGGCGACGACGGCGACCGGCGTCGCGCCTCGCCGCCGACGGTCGCCACGCGGGATCCGGCGGGGGTCGGGTCGCAACCGGGTGCCGAGGCTGGCGAGGCGCTGCCCCCGGGCATGATCGGCAGCTGGAGCGGATCGGTGACGCAGGCGTTCGTGCACTTCAACGCCGAGCTGGTGCTGCGGGGCGGCCGGATCGGCGAGGTGATCGGCACGAGTGCCTACCCGGAGAGTGGGTGCGCCGGCGAGCTCGTGCTGCGGGCGGTGTCCGGCGCCTCGGTCCGGCTCGAGGAACGTCTCACCCGGGTCGGGGCATTGTGCTTCGCCGCCACCTGGCTGGACCTCGTGCTCCATGGCGACGGCACGCTCGACTGCTCGTATCCGGCGACCGAGATCAGCTCGGCGGGGCAGGCGACCATGCGCCGCTCAGCGCCCCCCGTGTCCCCATCGTCCCCCGCGCCCCCAGGCTGACCGGGGCCGCCGGCTGGCCGGACCGCCGGGTGAGCGGGCTGCCGGGTGAGCGGGTGAGTGCGCTGGGCGGTCCACCCCCGGCGGGTGAGGCGGCGCGACGGCGGGACGGCCCGGCGCGGGTATGAACGGACCGGGTCAGAAACCGGGTCCGGGCCGGAACCGGGGCCCCAGGACGCCGGGACGACCGTGGCCCGCCCAGGCCACCGCCCGACCACGGCGTGGACAGGAGGTACTCCGTGGATCCCGATTTTCCGCTGCTCAGCGTCTTCCTCTATATGCTGTGGTTTTTTGCTTTCATCCTGTGGCTGTGGCTGCTGCTTGTCGTGATCATGGACGTGTTCCGCAGCCAGGATCTGTCCGGATGGGCGAAGGCCGCCTGGACGGTCGCGATCGTGGTGCTGCCCTGGCTTGGCGTGATCGCCTACCTGATCGTGCGGGGTGGCAGCATGCACGAGCGCAGCCGCGCCGCGGCGCAGCGCGACGAACAGGCCTGGCGCGCCTACCTCCAGGAGGCCGCCAGGACGACGAGCGACGCCGACGAACTTGGCAAGCTCGCGCACCTGCGAGACCGGGGGATTATCAGCGAGGCCGAGTTCGAGCGGGGCAAGACCAAGATCTTGACCTGACAAGATCCTGACCTGATCCGCCGGTGCCGTCCCGTGGGCCCGGCACGCGTACCGGGCCCACGGGACAGGTCGTCCGCGGACCGCGTCACTGCCAGCCGGGCAGCCGGGAGGCGGCGGCCCGGTCGGCGAGCCACAGGCTGCGGTCGCGGCCGACCGCTCCCGTCGCCGGGATCGTGATCGGTCCCGCTCCGGAGAACGACGCCGCGACCGCATCGGCCTTCTCCTCCCCGGCGACGATCACCCAGACCTCGTGGGCGGACTGGATGGCCGGCAGGGTCAGTGTGACGCGTTCCGGCGGTGGCTTGGGGCAGTCATGCACGGCCACCACCGGCTCGGTCGCGACGACCGCGGGGGAGCCCGGGAACAGCGAGGCGACATGGCCCTCCGGGCCGAGCCCGAGGAGCACCACGTCGAAGCTCGGCACCGCCGATCCGGTGACGGCACGGGTGGCCAGCAGCGCGGCGTACTCCACCGCGGCGGACTCCGGGTCGGCATAGCCGGAGGCCGCGGCTCGTCCCTCGACGTCACCGCCCGCGGTCGGGGCCGCCAGATGGCCCATCGGGAAGATCCGTTTGGGATCCACCGGGATGTGATCGAGCAGCGCCTCCCGCGTCTGCCGCTCGTTGCGGTCGGGCGAGCCGGCCGCGACGAACCGCTCGTCGCCCCACCAGATGTCGACCTTGCTCCAGTCCACCGCGTCGAGAGCCGGGTTCGATCGCACCGCCCGCAGCAGGGCGATGCCGATGCCACCGCCGGTCAGGACGAGTGAGGCCTCCCCGCGGGCCGTCTGGGCGTCCACCAGCCGGGTGATCAGACGGGCCGCGGCGGCCCTGGCCAGTACCCCGGCGTCACGATGGAGGACGAGCTCCGGCTCGGCCGTCATGCGCCACCCACCGCCCGTTCGTTGTTCGAGGCACTCGTCGGGGCGGTGCCCGGGGCCGCGGTGCCCGGGGCCGCGGCGCTCGACGTCACGGTGCTGGCGGCCAAGGCGTCCGTGGCGCCCACGGTCTGGTCCATCGGGTCCCGCCAGATGTGCTCTCGGTGCGGCGAGCGCCTGGTCAGGTTCGGCAGGCCGCTCCAGGTACCCAGGGCCTCGGCGTAGACGGCGTCGTCGTCGAGCCGGCGCAGCTCCTCGGCGAGCAGGTCCCCGACGCCCCGGTCGGACAGGGGCAGTACCCGGTCCGGGTACCCGGTGCGGGAGATCATCGCCGACTGGGAGTCGGTGCGGGAGACGGCCAGCCGGTCCCCGTCGAGGGCGACGGCGACCGCCGTGATACCGGGCCGGCCACCCGTTTCGTCGACCGTCACCGGGACGGCGAGCCTGTTCTGGAGCCAGCCGGCGAACAGCTGGGCGCTCGGATCGGCCCGGCCGGCGGTGATGACGGCTGAGTCCGGCCGCTCGCTGACCACCGCGTCGAAGGCGGCAGCGAGCAGGGTGCGCCAGGGCGACAGCCTGGTCCAGGACAGGTCCGTGTCGCCGGGGGCGAAGTCCGCGGCCCGCTGGAACAGCGCCGACAGCGGGTCCGGGCTGGCAGTGACGTCGGTGACCCGCCGGTCGGCGAACACGCCGAGCGGGTCGTAGGCGATCCGGGTCGGCGGCTCGTCGTGCCACCAGGTGACCACCGGGGCGTCCGGTGCGAGCAGGGGAAGCACGACCGATTCCGCGTGCGGCGCCAACCGGCCGGACATCCGCATCACGACCGCCTCGCCCGGGCCGAGCCGACCGCCGATCGAGACCTCGGCGTCGAGCCGGGGATGCGGCACGTCGACCTGCCGGCGGACGACGATCAGTAGCCGGCACGGATGGGCGGAGGCCGCCAGCGTCGCCGCGCCCTCGGCGGCGCTGACGTGCTTTTCGTCAACGACGACGACGAGGGTCAGCGCCAAGCCGAAGGCCAGGGCTCCGGCCGCCCGTCGTTCGGCGGAGAGGGCCTTGACCACCTCAGAACCGGTGGTGTCCCACAATGTGGTCACGAGGGGCTCCTAATCCATGGTCATGGCCGCCGCCACCGGCGACCGTCGTGGGCGAGCATCTCGTCGGCGGCCGCCGGGCCCCAGGTGCCGGCCCGGTAGCGGTGCGGGGTGGTGCCCGCCCAGTGCCGCTCCAGCGGATCGACGATCCGCCAGGACTCCTCGACCTCCGCGTTGTTCGGGAACAGCGTCGCGTCGCCGAGCAGCACGTCGAGGATCAGCCGTTCGTAGGCCTCCGGCAGCGCCTCGGTGAACGCCTCACCGAACAGGAAGTCCATCGCGACGTCCCGGACCTCCATCGCCGAGCCGGGGACCTTGGAGCCGAACTTGAGCGTGACCCCCTCGTCGGGCTGCACCCGGATGACCAGTTGGTTGTTGCCGAGCTCGGTGGTGGCGGTCTCGTCGAATGGCAGGTGCGGCGCCTTCTTGAAGAAGATGGCGATCTCGGTGACCCGCCGTGGCAGCCGCTTGCCAGTCCGCAGGTAGAACGGCACCCCGGCCCACCGGCGCGTCTCGATGCCGAAGCGCACCGCCGAGAAGGTCTCCGTCCGCGACTGCGCGGGGATGTCCTGTTCGTCGAGGTAGCCCGGGACCCGCTCCCCGGCGAGCCAGCCCTGCTCGTACTGCCCCCGTACCGCGTAGCGGGTGAGGTCCGTAGGCAACGATACCGCGCGGAGCACCTTCAGCTTCTCGGTGCGGATGGTCTCCGCGCCGAAGCTGACCGGCTCCTCCATCGCGGTCAGGGCGAGCAGCTGCAACAGGTGGTTCTGGAGCACGTCCCGGGCGGCGCCCGTCTCGTCGTAGAAGCCGGCCCGGGTGCCGATCCCGACGTCCTCGGCCATGGTGATCTGCACCGAGTCGACGAACTGGGAGTTCCAGATCGGTTCGAACAGCGTGTTGGCGAAGCGCAGCGCGAAGAGGTTCTGGACCGTCTCCTTGCCCAGGTAGTGGTCGATGCGGAACACCCCGGACGGGGTGAAGACGTCGTCGACGAGCGCGTTGAGCTGCCGGGCCGACTCCAGGTCGTGACCGAACGGTTTCTCGACGACGACCCGGCGCCAGCCGCCCGAACCAGCGGCCGAGGAGAGCCCGGTGCGCTGCATCTGCTTGAGCACGACCGGGAAGGCCAACGGCGGGATCGACAGGTAGAACGCCGCGTTGCCACGGATACCGTGGGAGTGCTCCAGGCTCTCCAGCGCCCGGGCGAGCCGGTCGAACGCGGCGTCGTCGTCGAAGGACCCCGGCAGGAACCGCACGGAGCCCGCCAGCCGGTCCCAGACCTCTGCACGGAAGGGGGTGCGGGCGCCCTTCTCGGCGGCCTGCCGGGCGAACTCGGCGAAGTCCTCGTCGGGCCAGTCCCGGCGGGCGAACCCGAGCAGGACGAAACCCGGCGGCAGCAGGCCGCGGTGGGCCAGGTCGTAGACGGCGGGGATCAGCTTCTTGCGGGCCAGGTCGCCGGTAGCGCCGAACACCACCAGGGCGCTCGCGTCCGGCAGGCGCGGCAGTCTGCGGTCACGTGGGTCCCGCAGCGGGTTGGTACTCACCGTGGGCGCCACCCGTTCCCCCTTCGTTCTGCTTGTGGTCTCTCCGAGGTTGTTTTACCGGGGACCGTCGGGTGTCCATGAACGACGCTGAGACGATCATCACGGCCGTGGCGACCGCCGTGGCGACCGCCACGGCCACGGCCGGCGCCAGGCCTTACGCGGACGAACCGGGTGAGCCCAGGTGCGCTGCGATGGTGTCCAGCAGCTGGGTCCACGAGTCCTCGAACTTCTGTACGCCCTGGCTCTCCAGGGTCTCGATCACGTCGTCGAGATCGATTCCGACGGCCGTGAGCTGGGCGAACACCTCGTGGGCCTCCTCGTAGCGGGGGCGGATCGTCTCGCCCGTCACCGACCCGTGGTCGGCGAACGCCTCCAGGGTTGCCTCCGGCATCGTGTTGACGGTTCCGGGCGCGATCAGCTCGGTAACGTAGATCGTGTCCGGCAGGGATGGGTCCTTGGTGGACGTCGACGCCCACAATGGGCGTTGGGGCTTCGCGCCCGCCGCGGCCAGGGCCGCCCAGCGGGGAGTGGCGAACGCCTTCTCGTACCGCTCGAAGGCCAGCCGGGCGTTGGCGACGGCGGCCCGGCCGCGCAGCGCCTTCGCCTCCGGAGTGCCAATCTTCTCCAGCCGCTGGTCGACCTCGGTGTCCACCCGGCTGACGAAGAACGACGCGACCGAGACCAGGTCGGTGATGTCGCGCCCCGCGGCCAGGGCCTTCTCCAGACCGGTCATGAACGCGTCGATCACGGCGTCGTACCGGTCGAGTCCGAAGATCAGCGTCACGTTCACGCTGATGCCCTGGGCGAGCGTCTCGGTGATCGCCGAGAGGCCGGCCCGGGTGGCGGGAATCTTGATGAACAGGTTCGGCCGGTCGACCAGCCACCACAGGGCACGCGCCTCGGCGAGCGTGCGCTCGGCCTCGTGGGCGAGCCGGGGATCGACCTCCAGGGACACCCGGCCGTCGACGCCGCCGCTGGCGTCGTAGACGCCGCGCAGCACGTCGCAGGCGTCGCGCACGTCGGCGGCCGTGATGGCCCGGACGGCCTCGCCGACGTCCACGCCGCGGATCGCCAGGTCGTGCAGCTGCTCGTCGTACAGGTCGCTCGAACTGATCGCCTTCTGGAAGATGGTCGGGTTGCTCGTCACGCCGACGACGCTGCGGTTCTCGACCAGGTGGGCGAGGTTGCCGGTGCGTAGGCGGTCCCGGCTGATGTCGTCCAGCCAGACCGCCACTCCGGCGGCTGAGAGCTCGGACAGGGGATTGCTCATCGGGCTGACTTCCTCTCCGCGGGCGGTGGCGTCCTCACCATGTCTCCAAGCTGTCCTCCGATGGGCGCACCCCCTTCAGGGCACTACCCTCTGGGGCCGGCTCCATCCCAGGCTGTTTCCAGTCTGATCCCAGTCTGCGGATCCCCGTGACAGTCGGGTGGCGGTTGGGAGAACAACGCGCACGACGAGTGGAATCCCGGTCCCTGTGGTTCATGCCCGATGCCCGCCGTCCATGCGTCATACCCACCGTCGCTGTCCGATGCCCCACGCCAGTACATGTCGGTCGCCGCCGCCCGGGGGGCCGCGTGGCGCGGTTGTGAGAGAGGACGCAGGGCGGCGGCGGGGGTCCGGGCGCGGTCGACGCGCGTACGCAGCGCCGCGGCGGCTAGACTCCGACACGTCGTAGAACACCGCCCGCTCCGACTTTCGGGGCACCGTCCCGCGTGGGTCGCCCGTCGATCCCGCCGATCGCGAGGTCGCTCTGTCTACCGAGGCCGTCCTTCGTCGCCGGCATGTCCCCGCCCGCGGACCGGGGCGGGCGGGCGCCTCCAAGCCAACGACCGCACCGGCGCCGGCGCTCGAGCCGCCCGGTGTTCCCGCACCGGCGCCGGGGGTTGGCGGCCCGCCCGCCCCCGCAGCCGGCCCGCCCGCCCCCGCAGCCGATCCGCCCGCCGACGGGCTCC
>NZ_CDWRCM010000121.1:0-1531 GCF_977927585.1 Frankia sp. CcWB2
CCACGGTGTGGGCCGTCGACGGTGACGGCTGCTTCCAGATGACCAACCAGGAGCTTGCGACCTGCGCGCTGGAGGGGATCCCCATCAAGGTTGCCGTCATCAACAACGGGTCGCTCGGCATGGTCCGCCAGTGGCAGACCCTGTTCTACGACAAGCGGTACTCCAACACGGAGCTCGGGACGCACCCGGACTCCCCGCGGACCGGCGGCGCAGGGGCGTCTGGGCGGGGCGCAGCCGCGTCCAGGAGGGTGCGGGTGCCCGACTTCGTCCGGCTGGCCGAGGCGTTGGGCTGCGTCGGGCTGCGTTGCGAGACGGCGGCGGATGTCGACGCGACGATCGAGAAGGCGATGGCGATCGACGACGCCCCGGTCGTGGTGGACTTCGTCGTGCATCCCGACGCCATGGTGTGGCCGATGGTCGCCGCCGGCGCCAGCAACGACGACATCCGCATCGCGCGCGACACGGCGCCGGACTTCGACTACTCCGGCGACGCCGAGGTGAACCTCTGATGACCCGCCACACCCTGTCCGTGCTGGTGGAGAACAAGCCCGGGGTGCTGGCCCGGGTCTCGGGCCTGTTCTCCCGGCGCGGGTTCAACATCGAGTCACTCGCGGTCGGGCCGACCGAGCAGCCCGACATCTCCCGGATGACGATCGTCGTCGTCGTGGAGGACCTGCCGCTGGAACAGGTGACCAAGCAACTTAACAAGCTGATCAATGTTTTGAAGATCGTCGAGATGGATACCTCCGCCTCGGTGCAACGTGAGCTGATGCTCGTGAAGGTGCGCGCCGACCTGTCGGTGCGGTCCCAGGTCCTCGAGACGGTCGCTCTGTTCCGTGCCAAGGTGGTCGACGTCGCCCAGGACGCCGTCACCATCGAGGCGACGGGAACCCGCGACAAGCTGGACGCCCTCATCCGCATGCTGGAGCCGTTCGGAATCCGGGAACTGGTCCAGTCCGGCCTGGTGGCACTCGGTCGCGGATCGCGTTCGATCACCGATCGCAGCCTGCGAGCGGTCGACCGCCCGGCCTGACCGGGACCGTCGCGCGTCTTTTTCCTATCCACTCAACGAGGAGATTCCCTACGATGGTCGAGATCTACTACGACGACGACGCCTCGCTGGACGTCTTGGCCGACCGTAAGGTCGCCGTCATCGGCTACGGCAGCCAGGGCCACGCGCACGCGCTGAACCTGCGCGACAGTGGCGTCGACGTGCGGGTCGGCCTGCCGGCGGACAGCCGCAGCCGGGCCAGGGCCGAGGAGGAGGGCCTGCGGGTCCTCACCCCGGCGGAGGCGTCCGCCGAGGCCGACATCATCATGCTGCTCACCCCGGACACCACCCATCGCACGATCTACGCGGAGTCCATCGCCCCGCACCTCACCGCGGGCAAGGCGCTGGCGTTCGGGCACGGCTTCAACATCCGCTACGGGCTCATCGAGCCGCCGGCCGGCGTCGACGTGTTCATGGTCGCTCCAAAGGGGCCGGGTCACCTGGTACGGCGGGTCTTCGAGGAGGGCAAGGGCGTTCCCG
>NZ_CDWRCM010000121.1:1882-9470 GCF_977927585.1 Frankia sp. CcWB2
CCTCGTCGCGGTGGAGGCCGACGCGAGCGGCAACGCGCTGGCCGTCGCGCTGGCCTACGCCAAGGGCATCGGTGGCACTCGGGCCGGTGCGCTGAGGACCACCTTCACCGAGGAGACCGAGACCGACCTGTTCGGCGAGCAGGCCGTGCTCTGCGGCGGCGCCAGCGCGCTCGTGCAGGCCGGCTTCGAGACCCTCGTCGAGGCGGGCTACACCCCGGAGGTCGCGTACTTCGAGTGCCTGCACGAGCTCAAGCTCATCGTCGACCTGATGTACGAGGGCGGCATCTCCCAGATGCGGTACTCGATCTCGGACACCGCGGAGTACGGCGATGTCACGCGCGGCCCGCGCGTCATCACCCCCGCGGTGAAGGCCGAGATGCGCAAGATCCTTGACGAGATCCGCGACGGCACGTTCGCTCGTGAGTGGGTGGCCGAGGACGACAACGGTCGGCCGAACTTCACCAAGCTCGTGGCGGAGGGCAAGCAGCACCCGATCGAGCAGGTCGGTGCGAAGCTCCGGCCGATGATGTCCTGGATCGCCTGATGTCCTGGATCGCCAGGTAGATCCCGCGGGTCGTCGGGCGGATCGTGCCCTCTCGGGGGCGGCCGTGGTGCGCTGCCGCCGTCCCCGGGTGCGTGCCGTCCCCAGGTGCGTGCCGTCTCCGTCCCGGTGCCGGGCACGCCGTCGCCGTCGGTCGGCGGAAAGGGTTCGGAGTCCACGGCGGGCGTCGGTAGGCTGGGCCCGCCGCGTCGTGCGGTGCCCGCAGTATCCACGTTCATCATCGCCAGGCCGAAGGCCACGTGATCACGCCTCGTTCCGCGTCGCCTCCCGGTCTGACCCGAGGTCGCTAGGAGAGGTCCAGTGCCTGTCGTACTCGTTGCCGAGGAGCTCTCACCGGCCGGGCTGGAGGTGCTGTCCGGGGACTTCGAGGTTCGTCACGTCGACGGTGCCGACCGGTCCGCGTTGCTGCCCGCCATCGCCGACGTCGACGCCGTGATCGTCCGGTCGGCCACCAAGATCGACGCCGAGGTGCTCGCCGCCGCGGGAAAGCTCAAGGTCGTCGCCCGGGCCGGCATCGGGCTGGACAACGTCGACGTCGCCGCCGCCACCCAGCGCGGTGTCATGGTGGTCAACGCGCCGCAGTCGAACATCGTCAGTGCGGCCGAGCACGCGATCGCGCTGCTGCTCGCCGTCGCCCGGCGGGTTCCCGCGGCCAACGAGGCACTGCGCGGCGGCGAGTGGAAGCGCTCGAAGTACGTCGGTGTCGAACTCGTGGAGAAGACGGCCGGCGTCGTCGGCCTCGGGCGGATCGGCGTGCTCGTGGCGCAGCGGCTCGCCGGCTTCGGGATGAAGGTCATTGCCTACGACCCGTACGTGTCGGTGGCCCGTGCCGCGCAGCACGGCGTGACCCTCGTCGACCTCGACGAGCTGCTTCGGCAGAGTGACATGATCACGATTCATCTGCCCAAGACGCCGGAGACGCTCGGTCTGATCGGCACCGACGAGCTGGCCCGGACCAAGCCCGGTGTCATCATCGTCAACGCGGCGCGCGGCGGCCTTGTTGACGAGGCGGCGCTTGCCGAGGTGGTCCGCTCCGGTCAGGTCGGCGGCGCGGGCATCGACGTCTTCGCCAAGGAGCCCACGACGGCCTCCCCGCTGTTCGGGCTCGACAACGTCGTCGTCACCCCCCACCTCGGCGCGTCCACCCAGGAGGCGCAGGACAAGGCCGGGCTCGCCGTCGCCCGCTCGGTGCGGCTGGCGCTGCAGGGCGAGTTCGTGCCTGACGCGGTCAACGTGCAGGCCGGTGGCGTCGTGGCCGAGGACCTCCGGCCGGGTCTTCCGCTCGCGGAGAAGCTCGGGCAGCTCTTCTCCGGCCTCGCGGGCAGCCTGGCCGCGGCGATCACCGTCGAGGTGCGCGGCGAGATCGCCGTGCACGACGTCTCGGTGTTGCAGCTCGCGGTGCTCAAGGGCGTGTTCACCGATGTGACCGAGGAGCAGGTCACCTACGTCAACGCACCGCTGCTGGCCAAGGAGCGCGGGGTCGACGTGGCCCTGGAGACCGCCGAGGACAGCCCCGACTATCACAACCTCGTGACTGTGCGAGGAGTCCTCGCCGATGGCACGCCCGTATCGGTGAGCGGCACGCTTGTCGGCTCGCGGCAGGTCGAGAAGATCACCGCGATCGACGGGTTCGAGGTCGACATCCGGCCGGAGGCGCATCTGGCGTTCTTCCGCTACGAGGACCGGCCGGGGATCGTCGGCGCGGTCGGTGCCCTGCTCGGCGAGGCGCACATCAACATCGCCAGTGCGCAGGTCAGCCGCCTGCAGGCCGGCGGCGAGGCGTTGATGTCGCTGTCGCTCGACGACGCGGTCGCCCCCGACATCCTGGCCGAGATCGCGAAGATCATCGGCGCGTCCTACGCCAGGGCCGTGAGCATCAGCAGCGAATGACTCCTGGGGGAGCCGTGGGGGCCTTCGGCGGTCCGGGGTGTTCCTCGGGTTGCCGTGGATTACCTGGGCTGGATGGGGTTTACCAGGGACACCTGCGGGCGATCCAACGGTAGGCGGTCGATTGGGTACGGGTGGCGGTGGCGTGGGGACGTGATCCAGGTGATCTTTCCGTGGAACGCGCGCCGTAGTCGTGGTGTCGGGTTTACCATGGCTAGTATGGCGTCGCGGCATCAGGACCCGTTCGAGGGGCTTCGCCTGGATGAGCGATTCGTCCGCGGAGCCCGGTTTCTCGAACCGTCCGCGGCCGAGCGCAGCCGGCAGCACGGCCGGCCGGCTTCCAGTCGCTGTCAGGTCGTCCCAGCTCCCCGGGGTCTGCCCGGCTTTTTCCATCGGCTGGTGGCGCCGCCCAGACCGCCGGGCCGCCCCCGCCAGATCGCGAGGATGGTCACGTTCTTGGCCATCATCGTCGGGATGATCACCATCACCGTCGTCGCCCTGCGGCAGACGGCGAACCGGACCAGTCCGACCGCTGCACGGCTGGCGCCGACCACGTCGTCGGGGTCCTCTGTGGCCGCCACCAGGCAGACCGCCGTACCGGCTGCCACCGGCGCGCTGACCGGTCCCCCCGCCGGCTTTGGGCTCAGGCCGGACCTGCTCGCGGCCCTGCGGCCGGGTGACTGCCTGAACTGGACCCCCTATCCGGCGGGCTCGCTCGCCTCGGTCGATCCGGTGGTGCCCGTCCGGGTGAGCTGCGGGGAGCCCCACATCGACGAGGTCACCCGGATGGTCGACCTGGCGGTGCTCTTCCAGCGTTGGCCTGGCGCGTCGGCGATCGCCGAGGTGACGGACGAGCGATGTGCCGGAGCACTGCGCGAGTTCGCCGGAGCCGTCGACAGCACTCCGCACCGTACCGCCGGCACGATCTACCCGTCCGAACCCAGCTGGCAGCACGGTGCACACGCAGCCGTGTGCACCGTGCGCACCGGCGACCTGCGGCCCCGCAGCGGTCCGTCCCGTGTCCCCGGCGCCGTCGCAGCACCTGAGTTTCCTCGCGGTCGGCCGAACATCCGGTAACGTTGGTGCGCGATGCGTGCGCTGCTTCTCCTTAGCCGCCGCGGCGGGGCCTGATACCTGAGCTGGCTTCCCCGTCGCGGTGTTTTCGTGTGTCAGCGTCGGGATCCTCGCCATCACGGCGGTCCAGCGTCCAGGTGCGGCCTGACGCTCCTCTGCTGATTCTCCGGCATCCAGTCACCCCCGTCGCGAACCGTGTGATCACGGTCGCGGGGGACTCTTTCGAGGAAGCAGGAGCAGGAATGACCACGCAGCAGCTGTCCGGCATGCCGGTCGAGAAGTATCGTCCGTTCGTCCCCGTCTCACTTCCCGACCGGACCTGGCCCGAGCAGACGATCACTCGTGCCCCGCAGTGGTGCAGTGTCGATCTGCGCGACGGTAACCAGGCACTGATCGACCCGATGACCCCCGCCCGCAAGATGCAGATGTTCGAGCTGCTGGTGGCGATGGGGTACAAGGAGATCGAGGTCGGGTTCCCGGCGGCCAGCCAGACCGACTTCGACTTCATCCGGCAGCTGATCGAATCCGATCGCATCCCGGACGACGTCGTCATCCAGGTCCTGACGCAGGCGCGGGAGGATCTGATCGAGCGCACGGCCGCGTCGCTGGTCGGCGCGGACCGGGCGCTGATCCACCTGTACAACTCGACGTCCACGTTGCAGCGGCGGGTGGTGTTCGGTCTTGATCGGGCTGGGGTGACCGAGATCGCGGTGCAGGGCGCCCGGTGGTGT
The DNA here is from genome assembly GCF_977927585.1 of Frankia sp. CcWB2. Lineage (NCBI taxonomy): Bacteria > Bacillati > Actinomycetota > Actinomycetes > Frankiales > Frankiaceae > Frankia > Frankia sp. CcWB2. The sequence continues at coordinate 6,137 of NZ_CDWRCM010000121.1, forward strand.
GCCCAGTACGCCGAGAAACTGCTGGACGGCACCGATGTGCGCTGGCAGTACAGCCCGGAGTCGTTCACCGGCACCGAACTCGACTACGCGGTGGAGGTGTGCGAGGCGGTTATGGACGTGTGGGCGCCGACCCCGCAGCATCCGGTCGTGCTGAACCTGCCGGCGACGGTCGAGATGTCGACCCCGAACGTCTACGCCGACCAGATCGAATGGGTCGGGCGGAACCTGACCCGCCGGGATGCCGTCGTGCTGTCCCTGCACCCGCACAACGACCGGGGCTGCGCGGTCGCCGCTGCGGAGCTGGGTGTGCTGGCCGGCGCCGACCGGGTTGAGGGCTGCCTTTTCGGCAACGGGGAACGGACCGGGAACGTCTGCCTGGTCACGCTGGGGATGAACCTGTTCTCGCAGGGGATCGACCCGATGATCGATTTCTCGGACATCGACGGGATCCGACGCGCGGTGGAGCACTGCAACCAGCTGCCCGTCCATCCCCGTCATCCCTACGGGGGCGACCTCGTCTACACCGCCTTCTCCGGCTCCCATCAGGACGCCATCAAGAAGGGTTTCGAGGCCATGGAGCGCACCGGCCAGATCCGCTGGGAGGTGCCCTACCTGCCGATCGACCCGAAGGACGTCGGCCGCTCCTACGAGGCGGTGATCCGGGTGAACAGTCAGTCCGGCAAGGGAGGGGTGGCATACCTGCTGAAGTCCGAGCACTCCCTGGACCTGCCGCGCCGGCTGCAGATCGAGTTCTCCGGTGTCGTGCAGCGCCACACCGACTCCGAGGGCGGCGAGGTGACGGCCGAGGAACTCTGGACGATTTTCCGCGGCGAGTACTTCCTGGACGGCGCGGAGGGGTCCGGCCTGCTTGAGCTGCTGGGCTCCCGGACGACGGCGGCGTCGGGCGATCGGGACGAGGTCTCCGTCTCGGTCCGTTTCCAGGGGGGGGCCGACACGGTGATCACGGGAACCGGCAGCGGCCCCATTGACGCGTTCGTCGCGGCGCTGGCCAGCCGCGATCTGACCGTGCGGATCCTGGACTACAACGAGCACGCCCTGGGCTCGGGAGCGGATGCGCGAGCGGCCGCGTACCTCGAGGCGGCTGTCGACGACCGGATCTTCTGGGGAGTCGGGATCGACGCCAACATCGTGACGGCGTCCCTGCGGGCCGTGGTGAGTGCCGTGAACCGGGCTGCCCGGGACCGTTCGGTGCCCGCCGCGCGGACGTCAGGGGACGAGGCACAGCCGGCGGCCACGCCTCTGGCCGGCTGACACGCGCCTGCCTGCCCGTCGTGTCGGGCGAGGGCACCCAGCGGAGAACCGGCGGGTGTCCCTCGCCTCGGCTGGTGCCCGCGCGGGCTGGTCGTGGTGGTGGCGCTGGTATCGCTGGTTAGTCGTGGCGGTCCGCCGGTCCCACGTCGTGGATATTCTGGCGGACCTCGTCCAGCATCGACTCCGGGATATCCGTCATAACATGATCAACTCGCGCGTGGGTGTCGACGGAACGGAGAAGATCGTCTTCGGTGGGGGCGACGATGCGCGTCTCGCAGTCGTGCATGATCGCACCACAGTAGAATTGTTTCATGCTCGGGCGCCGGACGGTGATCTCTGCCGACGCGGAATGACTCCTGGTCGCTGGGCTCGGCGACATGAGCGCCTGCGCGGTCCAATAATGGTTTCGCCTCATGTGGACATTTCCGCGAGCCGTAGCATCAGCCGCTCCATCCGTACCAGGCCGAGTGGGCGCCCCATCTCGGTCACGATTATCACGGGATCGAATCGGCTGGCCCGGGCCCGCGTCATGGCTCGACGCGCGACCTCGGTCACCGGCTCCTCGAGCCGCGCGAAAAGCGTCGTGGGAACACGGCGCGGTTCCGTGCCGCCGCCCGGGCCGCCGGACAGATGCAGGGCGACCGGTCGGCATCGGTTGGAGACGATGATGGTGGCTCGAGGCGCCCGGTCACCGTCCGGTCCGGCCGAATCATCGCCGGCCGCGAGACCGTCCCGGTTCCGGGCGGCGCTCATGGGACAGGACGGACAGTCCGCGGACATGGCGCACCGACCGGATTCACCTATGCTGATCGTGACCTGTTCCATCAGGCTCTCGATGCTCGCGGCGTGGTTGCTGCGTTCCGAGAATTGGTGGATACGCCGAGCCACGGTTGGGTCGAGCTGCTGCCAGTCCCGGGAGGGACGCCCGAGCAGGAATCCCTGGCCGAGCGGAACCCCCAGCGCGACCAGCATGCCGAGCTCGTCGAACCGCTCGACCCCCTCCGCGATGACCCAGGCGTTGAGCCGGCTGGCGAAGGTGCCGACCAGCTCGGTGAGGGCGATCTTGACTTGGTCGTCGTCCACGTTGACCACGAGCGAGCGGTCCAGCTTGACGAAGTCGGGGCGGATTCGCGCCAGCTGCCGCAACCCGGCGTAGCCCGAGCCGACGTCGTCCATCGCCACGAACGCACCGAGGTTGCGCAGTGCGCCCGCGGTGGTCGTCAGGCCGGTGGTGGCGTCGAGGTCGACCGCCTCGTTGAGTTCTAGGACCAGGCGCCGCAGGTCCGCGCGCTGCCAGACTGCCGTGACTTCTGGTGTGGTGAGCAGATGGGGCAGGACGTTGACCGCGAGGAAGCAGCGGTCGGGAAGCCGGTCACGCGCCTCCAGCGCGGCGGCGAGGACACGGGCCTCCAACTGGGCCGCGAGCCCGAGCCGGTCCGCCTCGGCGAAGACGAGGTCGGGCGGGTGGGCCGGGTGGCTGTGGAAGCGTGCGAGCGCCTCATACCCCGCGATGACCCCCCGTTGCAGATCCACGATCGGCTGGAAGAACAGCACGGGTTCGTCGGGATCGGCGAGAACCCGGCGTAGGTCGGGCCGGTCGTCGCCACGCGTCCCACCCCCGTCGCTGTTCTTCGACCCCCCGGGGGCCCGCCCCACCGGCTGCGGGCAGCGTCCTGCCCTCGGCCGCGCCACCGGGCGAAACAGCCGCGTCGCCGACATCGGGGCGGTCGCTGGACGGAGGTCCCGCGGGAATCCGCTGCCGAGTAATCATGCGCCGTGCACCCCCCTCGCATCGAAGCACGTCGCACCTGTCCTGTAAGTGATTTTCTTACCATCCGGCCGCGATGCCGGGTGCGAGTACCGTCCGGAGTTGTGAATCCTGCGCTCTTTTGTGCGACCAGCGGGTGGCGGTCGGATTGCTGTTCATCGTCCTTCCCGTGCCGCCGGCGCAAGAACGGCGGTTTCTGGGCGCCGGAGGCGTCGTTCATCGTTGATCCGTCGCCAAAACGGTCATTGCTCGCCAGGATTTTCGGGTGCCGACGCGAGGCGTGCGAGTAGTCCG
>NZ_CDWRCM010000121.1:9688-11472 GCF_977927585.1 Frankia sp. CcWB2
GGACCCGTGCGGACCCGCGGTCGGCCGCTACAGTCGGCCCATGAGGCTTGCAGTGATCGGCGGTGACGGGATCGGCCCCGAGGTGGTGGCGGAGGGGTTGCGGGTGCTGCGCGCGGTACATCCCAAGGTCGACATGACCGAATACGACCTGGGTGCCCGGCGCTGGCACGAGACCGGGGAGACGCTGCCCGACTCGGTGCTGGAGGAACTGCGCGGTCACGACGCGATCCTGCTCGGGGCGGTCGGTGATCCCGGCGTGCCCAGCGGTGTCCTCGAGCGTGGCCTGCTGCTGCGGCTGCGGTTCGAATTCGACCATCACGTCAATCTCCGGCCGGTGCGGCTCTACCCGGGAGTCCGCTCGCCGTTGGCCGGCGATCCGGCTATCGACATGATCGTGGTGCGGGAGGGCACGGAGGGGCCGTACGCGGGCGCGGGGGGTGTGCTCCGGAAGGGGACGCCTCACGAGGTGGCGACCGAGGAGAGCCTCAACACCCGGTACGGCGTCGAGCGCGTCGTGCGCGACGCGTTCCGGCGGGCCGATCGACGCGAGCGTCGCCATCTGACTCTCGTGCACAAGAACAACGTGCTGACCAAGGCCGGCGACCTGTGGTCGCGCACCGTGGCCGAGGTGGCGCCCGAGTTCCCCGACGTGCGCGTCGACTACCAGCACGTGGACGCGGCCTCGATGTTCTTCGTGACCGATCCGGGCCGGTTCGACGTCGTCGTGACGGACAACATGTTCGGCGACATCATCACCGACATCGGCGCGGCCATCACCGGCGGGATCGGCCTGGCCGCCAGTGGCAACCTCGATCCCTCCGGTGCCCACCCGAGCATGTTCGAGCCCGTGCACGGCAGCGCCCCGGATATCGCCGGCAGGCAGCTCGCCGACCCGACGGCCACCGTCGCCTCGGTGGCGATGCTGCTCGATCATCTCGGCCACGCCGAGGAGGCGGCGAAGGTCGAGGCCGCCGTCGCATCCTCCCTGGCGGATCGTGCCGCCGCGGGAGCGGCCCAGCTGTCGACCCGGGAACGCGGCGAGGACCTCGCCGCGCGGGCGGCGGGCTGAGTCCTCGCCACCCCGGTCCTCGCGCCACCCCGCCACGCCACCGGTGGAGGCCGGATGGTTGATTGCCGCGGGGGCCCTTCCGGTCCAGGTGCGTCGTGGTTATTCTCTACGGGAGCCGTAGATCCGGTAAGATGGCAGCCGACAGGGCCCCACCACGGCGAAGATCGGCGGATTCGTCATCTCCTGTTCGCTTCGTCGTACTTTGGCCTGGAGTCGCCGTGCCTATCACCCCAACCTCGAAGATCTGGATGAGTGGAGAGTTCGTCGACTGGGACGACGCCCGCATCCACGTGCTCAACCCGACCCTGCACTACGGGTGGGGTGTGTTCGAAGGCGTCCGCTGCTACGAGACGGCCCAAGGGCCCGCCGTGTTCCGGCTGACGGACCACATCGCCCGTCTCTACCGCAGTGCCAAGATTTATGTGATGGAGCCGTCCTTCACGCCGGAGCAGGTCGTCGCGGCGACGAAGGAGACCATCGCGGTGAACGACATCGCCTCCTGCTACATCCGGCCGCTGATCTACCTCGGTTACGGTGAGATGGGGCTCAATCCGTTGCCTTCTCCTGTCGAGGTCATGATCGCGGTGTGGCCGTGGGGCGCCTACTTCGGCGAGGAGGCAGAGGAGAACGGCATCCGCGCGATGATTTCCTCCTGGAAGCGGAACGACCCGAACATCACGCCGCCGGCGGCCAAGGCGTCCGGGCAGTACCTCAA
>NZ_CDWRCM010000121.1:11856-12443 GCF_977927585.1 Frankia sp. CcWB2
GTCCCTGGCGAAGGTCGCGGCGGTCAAGGCCGGTTACGACGAGGCGATTCTGACCAGCCCCAATGGCCACATCGCCGACGGCACCGGGGAAAACGTCTTCATCGTCTCCGGACGCAAGGTCATCACTCCGCTCCTCACGGATGGTCCGCTCGGTGGCATCACCCGCGCCTCGATCATGAGGATCGCCGCCGATCAGGGGTACGAGGTGATCGAGCAGCACATCGTGCGCACCGACCTCTATCTGGCTGACGAGGCGTTCTTCACCGGCACGGCGGTCGAGATCGTGCCGATCGTCGAGGTGGACGACCGGCAGGTCGGGAGCGGGAAGCCGGGCCCCGTCACCCGGGAGCTGCTGGAGATCTTCCACCGCGCGACCCGGGGGGAACTGGACCGATACCAGGAGTGGAACGAGTTCGTCCAGCAATAACGCCGTGGCCGGCGTCGCGGGCGTTCGCGCGTTGCCCCGCGTCCCGGCCAGGGTCGTGAGCCCGGCCCCGCGTGGCCGGGCTCACATAATGCCCACGCCGAAGCATCGTGTGCTCTGGTCAACATGGCCGGCAGGGCCTACCGTCGCGAGTAGCAGTTTT
>NZ_CDWRCM010000121.1:12782-14119 GCF_977927585.1 Frankia sp. CcWB2
CGAATGCACAAGCGTCGGGAGGGCGTCGTGCGGGTTTCGGAGGCTATGAGCTCCCTTGTTCTCATGATCGGCCCGGGGCACACGCTTCGCCAGGCGGCGAGGCTGATGGCGGCGCGCAAGGTGGGTGCCGCGGTCGTCCACGATGCGGACAGTGAGGGCTACGGGATCCTGACCGAACGGGACGTTCTGCGATCGATCGCCGCGGCTCAGGATCCGGATGTCGAGATCGCGGGCGACCATCTCACCCGCGATGTCGTCTTCGCGGATCCGGAGTGGTCCTTGGACGAGGCGGCTGCCGCGATGCTGCGGGGCGGTTTTCGGCACCTTATCGTGACCTCGGGCGGTGGCGTAGCCGGAATCCTCTCCATGCGCGACGTGGTACGTTGCTGGAGTAACCATCATGTTACGGTATGATGTCTACCGTGTCGTACGCCGGGGATGCTTGCGGTCTGCCGTCGAATCCGATCCCGTCGTCCGGGGTATCTGGGGAACATGAGGCAGGCGGACGGCGCTACGGTCACCGCATGCACGACAACGAGGCGGTCGCCCTGCTCCGAGCGACCACGCTGCTGAAGGAACTGCAGGAGGAGGACCTGTTGCGGCTCGCCACGCGAGCCGTCACGCGACGTTTCCGGCGTGGACAGGTTGTCTTCACGGAAGGTGAGACCGCCGACACTCTTCTGGTGGTCGCCTCCGGGCGGTTGAAGGTGCTCACGAAGGCCGATGACGGCCGTGATCACGTTTTGAACATTGTCGGGCCACGGGAAACCCTGGGAGAACTCAACATCGTCGAAGGGGGTACCCGGTCCGCCGGCGTCGAGGCGCTCGAACCGAGTACTGCGCTGGTTCTCGACCGCACCGCGGTCTGGGAACTCGTGCGGGAACGGCCGGCCGTCGCCGAGCAGCTCATCCGAGCACTGGTGGCGCACGTGCGACGCCTCACCGGAGCGAATGCCGACCTCGTCTTCCTCGATCTGCCGCGACGCGTGGCCAAGTTGCTCCTGCTGCGGATGCGGGAGGCGGGGCGTCCAATGATCGAACTCGGCCTCACGCAGACCGAGATCGCCTCGCTGCTCGGCGGTTCCCGCCAGTCGGTGAACCAGGCGTTGCGCGAGTTCGAGCGGAGGACCTGGATCCTCTCGGAAGGTCAGACCATCACGATCCTGCAGGTCGACCGGCTACGCCGGTTTGCGGGGGACTGAGATCCTCCACTGTGGCGCACGCCACATCCGTCACATGTCGGGCCTGTTACATCGTAGGCTTGTCACCCGGCGGCGAACCCGTCTCCGTCGCGCGCTTCGGTCGCTGACCCCTGGGGCCGGGCGCGTGGCGGCCCC
>NZ_CDWRCM010000122.1:0-3543 GCF_977927585.1 Frankia sp. CcWB2
TCACGGTCATCGATCCCAGGTCGTCATCGAAGATCACCTGAGGTGCGCCGGGCGTGGTCCACCGCTTGGCCCCGGCGTAGTCGCGTTCCCGGGCGGCGAGCCGACCGGCGACGTCGAGGGTGCCGGCGAGCGCGGCCCGCAGGTCGGCGAGCAGCCGCGCCGGCTCCGGTACCCGTCCGTGCGGCGCGGCCACGGCGGCCTGCAGCAGCGCCCGACCGCCGTTCCTCCGGGCCGAGGCCCGCCGGATGTCCAACCGGTTCAGCGCAAGGACACCAGCGATGATCGCCAGCAGTCCGACGTGGTCGGCGCTGACCACCACGATCTCGAACATGCCCTCGTTCGGCAGCGGATTGACCTGGACGACGTGCTCGTCGGGCAGCGCGAGCAGACCACGCTGCCGATCGTCGAGGTGCGGGGGACACGGGACCCGCTCGCCGCCGAGGACGGCCCGGGCCCGCTCGACGAGGTCACCGATCAGCCGCGCCTTCCAGGCGTTCCACGCGGTCGGGCCGGTGGCCCGGGAGTCGGCTTCGGTCAGTCGGTGCAGCAGGGTGAGGATCCGCACGCTGCCGGCGGACGCGGCGACGCTCTCGATTGTCCCGGGATCGTCGATGTCCCGCCTGGTCGCGGCCTCGCCGAGAAGCAGGTGGTGGCGGACCATGGCGACAAGCACGTCAACGTCCTCGGGCGGCAGGCCCAGCCGCGGGCCGATCCGTTCGATCTGCACGATGCCCGCGTCGGTATGGTCGCCGGAGAAGCCCTTACCGATGTCGTGCAGGAGGGCGCCGAGCAGCAACAGATCCGGCCGGTCCACCTCGCGGGTGTGCGCGGCGGCCCGCGCCGCGGCCTCCATCAGATGCCGGTCGACGGTGTAACGGTGGTAGGGATTGCGTTGTGGTCTGCTGCGCACCGCCGCCCACTCCGGGATGAGCCGGACGAGCAGCCCCACCTGGTCGAGGGATTCCAGCACCCCCACGGCCGCGTCGCCGGTGGCCAGCAGCGTGACCAGCGCGTCACGGGCGGCGTCAGGCCAGGGGTCGGGCATCGGTGGAGCCTCCCGGGCCAGCCGGTCGACGGCGTAGCGGCCCAGCGGGAGCCCGCTTCGTGCGGCCGCGGCGGCGGCCCGCAGCACCAGGACCGGGTCCTTCGCCGGATCGACGTCCCGGGCGAGCTGGACCTCGCCGTCCTGGTCGACCACCCCTTCGCCGAGGGGGCGGCGGGCTGGCCGCCGGCCGCCACCGCGCCACCGCGCCACCGACCGCAGGCCGGCCGCGACCCGGTACCAGGTGGTGTCCCAGGTCCAGGAGATGGCGCGTCCGGCGTCGGCGACCGCGTGCGCGAGCGCGAGCGCGTCGGCGTAGCCGAGCATGGTGGCGACCGCCTCGGAGTCCTGGAGCAGGAGCCGATCGTGGGCTCGTCCCCGGCTCAGCCGGCGGATCTCGCCGCGGGCATCGAGCAGCACCTGACCGGCGGCGGTTACCCGCTCGGAGGGGGACTCGGCGACCCAGGCCGCCGCGAGGGCGTGCAGGGCATGGACGTCACGTAGTCCGCCGCGGGATTCCTTCAGGTCGGGTTCGAGCAGGAACGCGACCTCACCGAGCCGGGCGGCCCGTTCCGCGACGGCCTCGGCGAGCTCGGGCAGTCGTTTCGGGGCATGGGACCGCCACCGGGCGCGAGCCCGCTGGGCGAGTTGCGTGGCCAGCGTCGCGTCACCCGCGACGTGGCGGGCGTCGAGCAGGCCGAGCGCGGCCTTGAGGTCACCGTCGGCCACCATGATGGCCTCGTCGACGGTGCGCACGCTGTGATCGAGGCCCACCCCCGAATCCCACAGCGGATACCAGACCGCGTCGGCGACGGCGGAGATGTCGTTCTGTTTGCCGTCGTGGACGAGGACGAGGTCGAGATCGCTGCCGAACGCGGGCTCCGCGCGTCCGTAGCCGCCGACGGCCACTAGGGCCATTCCCGGCCCGGGATCGCCGAACAGGTCGACTAGGGCATGGTCGGCGAGGTCGGTGAGGATGCGGCGCAGCCGTGGGCCGGTCGCCGTGGGCAGGCGCTCGGAGCGGCCCTTGAGGATCTCCAGGCGGTCCGTCATGGCTGTCCTCCTCCGTTCGGCCGTCTGGCCGTGATCGATCTCGAATCTGGATCGATCACGGCCAGCGGAGCGCCGAGCCGAGGACACAGAAACGCGCACCAGCGCAACTGTGGTCTCGGGTGGTGCCGGATCGGGTGGTGTCGCGGGTGGTGCGTGGTGCCGGGTGGTGCGTGGTAACGGTGATGGATGGAGTCGGGTGGTGCGGTGGAGCCGTGCCGCGGTGGCGTTGCCACGCCCGGCACTACTACAGCGCGTCCGCCCCCCGCTCGCCGGTACGGACCCGTACCACCGACTCGACCGGAACGACCCAGATCTTGCCGTCGCCGATCTTGCCGGTCTGCGCCGACGACGTGATCGCCGCGACCAGATCGTCGACCGCCCCGTCCGCGACGACCACCTCGATCTTGATCTTCGGCACGAAGTCGACCTTGTACTCGGCGCCGCGGTAGACCTCGGTGTGGCCCTTCTGCCGGCCGTAGCCCTGGACCTCGGAGATCGTCAGTCCGTGCACGCCCAGGGTCTCGAGCGCCGCCTTCACGTCGTCGACCTTGAACGGCTTGATGACGGCGGTGACGAGCTTGGTCATGCCTGGGCCTCCTCGGGCACCTTGACGGGGCTGATGCTGCTCGTGGGCAGCGAGCCGCTACCGCCGATGGACGTGAAGCGGTACGCCGTCTCCCCGTGCAACGCCTCGTCCATGCCGGCGATCTCGTCGTCGGCGTTCAGCCGGAGACCGATGGTGTACTTCAGGGCGAGAGCGATGATTGCCGTCACGACGGCCGAGTAGCCCAGCGTCGCGCCAACGGCGAGCGCCTGCTCCCCGAAGACGCTCCACGGGCCGCCGTAGAAGACGCCGTCCTTGCCGGCCTCGTTCGTGTCGACAGTGGCGAAGAGGCCAGTCAGCAGAGCGCCGAGCACACCGCCGACCAGGTGGACCGCACCGACGTCGAGCGAGTCGTCGATGCCGACCTTGCCCTTGATCGAGGTGGCCAGGGCGCAGACGACGCCAGCGATGCCGCCGACGGCGATCGAACCCATCGGAGAGACGAAACCACAGGCCGGGGTGATGGCTACCAGACCCGCGACCGCGCCGGACGCGGCTCCCAGGGTGGTCGCCTTGCCGTCGCGCAGCTGCTCGGCCGCGAGCCATCCGAGGATCGCGACGCCGGTCGCGATCTGGGTGTTGAGCAGGGCGTACCCGGCGACCTTGTTGGCGCCCAGCGCGGAACCCGCGTTGAACCCGAACCATCCGACCCACAGGATGCCGGTGCCCAGGAGAACGAACGGGACGTTATGGGGACGGAAGTCGCCGGTCGGCCAACCGGCCCGCTTGCCGAGGACCAGCGCCAGCACGATCGCCGCGATACCGGCGTTGGCGTGGACGACCGTGCCGCCCGCGAAGTCCAACGCGCCGCGCTCGAACAACCAGCCCTTGCTCGCCCACACCC
>NZ_CDWRCM010000122.1:3809-6995 GCF_977927585.1 Frankia sp. CcWB2
AGTGTGCGATCGGCGAGTAGACCAGCAGCGACCAGAGCGGGATGAAGATCGCGAAGGCGCTGAACTTCATCCGATCGGCGATCGCGCCGGTGATGAGGGCGGGCGTGATGATCGCGAACATCAGCTGGAAGGCGACGAACACGACGTACGGGATCGCGCCGTCGCTGCCGGAGAGGTCCTGGAGCGCGAAGAAGTCGAATCCGCCCCAGAAGCCGTTACCCGCGCCGAATGCGACGCTGAACCCGATGGCCGACCAGATCAGCGTGACGATCCCGATGCAGAAAAAATTCTGCATGATCATTCCGAGCACGTTCTTCGCTCGGACCATGCCACCGTAGAAGAACGCCAGTCCGGGCGTCATGAACAGCACGATCGCGGAACTGATAAGCATCCACGCGGTATCGCCCGAATTCAATTTGTCCATGTCTCTCCTGTCATTCCCCGCGCGATGCGCGGACTGCGCTCACCCGGTCCCCGGCCACGCTGCGCTCGTCCCGGATCCTCGGGTCCGAAGAGTCGGCAAGATCTGTTCCCGACCTATGTCTTAGCTGTTTCTGACGTGTGAAATCGCTAAATTGGGTGGCCTGTGACCCGATCTCGTCGGCTGGCGGTGGGCACTTGGAGACTCTCCGCTCGTCACGGCGTGCTTCCATGACTGTATAACTGCATAGAGTTACCATCCGGCAGTGTGAGCAGTGTCCCCACGGAGGGCTGGCATAGCGCCGGCGAACCGCGCCCCGGGCCCCGCCGTCCCCGTGCTGTCCCGCCATCCCGGTTCGGCCAGCGAACTTCGAAACACGTCGCAAGGCAGACTCCCGCCGCCGGCCCGACCGACGGTCCCCAGCCGACCGGGAACGATCCGACCGGATGGCGCCCGAAAGCCGGAGCGCCCATTGTTCTCGGACTGGTCGGCATTCTCGTCGCCGGGCCTCCGGTTGTCTGGGGGTTTGCCGGATCCGCCTGGGCGGCGCCGGCGACTCCGGCCTCCGGGTCGGCCCCGGGAAGCCCGGGAAGCCCGGAGAGTCTGCAGGCGGAGATCAACGGTACCCGGGTACGGTTGGACGAATCCATGCGTCAGACGGCGATTGCCACCGAGGTGTTCAACGCCGAACGTATTCGGCTGGCCGAGGCCGAGCGGGCCGCGGCCGCCGCGGCCGGGCGGGTCGACCGTGCTGACGATGCTGTACGGCAGGCCGCGGACAAACATCGGGGGTTGGCGGTGTCGGCGGATCGGGCCGGGGGATTCGGGCAACTGTCGTTGCTGCTGACCGGCGACCCCCGACAGGTACTCGACCGGGCCGGTGCGGTCGATGCGCTGGCCCGCCGGCAACGGGTGGCGGACACTGGCCTGCGGCTCGCGCGTCGGGATCTCACCGAGGCACGCCGGAGCGATGACATGGCACTCGCGGGCAAGAGGAAGATCGTCATGCGGCTCGCCGCGCGGAAGCGGTCCATCGAGGCGTCCGCCGCCGAACAGCGCAGTCTGCTGCAGCGGCTCGAATCCCGCTACGCATTGCTGGAACGGCAGGCCAGGGAACGTCAGGCCGCCGCCGCGCGGGCCCGCAGGGCGGCGCAGGCCGCCGCTGCGGCGTCGGCGGCCAGGAAGGCCGCGGCCGAACGGGTCCGTTATCGGAAGGAGTCGGCCGCGGCTGCGGCCGCGGGCCGGGCATTCGCCCCGGCCCCGACTACCCCGGCACCCACCCCGCCGACGGGCGGCGGTGGCGCGTCGCGCGCGGTGCAGGAGGCATACGCCCAGCTGGGCAAGCCCTACGTGTGGGCCGCGGCGGGGCCGAAGTCCTTCGACTGCTCGGGCCTGACGCAGTGGGTCTGGGGGAAGGCCGGGGTCTCGCTGAGCCACTACACCGGATCACAATGGAATGAGGGGCGCCGCGTGGACCGGGCGGGTCTCATTCCCGGTGATCTCGTCTTCTTCTATGCCGATCTTGATCATGTCGGGATCTATATCGGGGGCGGGAAGATGATCCACGCTCCGCGGACCGGGGAGGTGGTCAGGGTGGAGAAGATCTGGTGGTCGAGCTTCCGAGGGGGCGTGCGGCCGGGAGCGTGACACCATCGGCCGTCGGCGGAAGCGATCAGGACGGCGACGGCGACGGTGCCGTGGGCGACGGGTCAGCGGTCGACGTAGACGAGAGCCGCGGTGCTACGGCTGATCTCCGCGTTGGTCTGGCCGTTGGGGGTGACGATGTGGATCAGGTTGCCGCGGGAGCCCGGCGTGATCTGCGCGCCGGGGACGATCGCGGCGTCCTGAAGCCGGCGCATGATGCTTTCGTCCGTCTGCAACCGCTCGGAGATCCAGCTCACCGTGACCGGCCTGCCACCGCCGGACGATGCGAAGTCGGCCGACGCCAGTAGGCTCACCGGGGCGGAGGTCGGCCGCGCCGTGGTGTGGTGCTGCCGGGAAGGCGGGATCTCGTTACCGAACGGGCAGCGATTTGGATCGCCGAGCAGGACGGTGAGGCGCGCCTCGACCTCATCGGAGATTACATGCTCCCACCGGCAGGCCTCGTTGTGTACCAGCGCCCAGTCCAACCCAATGACTTTCGTGAGCAGCAGCTCGGCCAAACGGTGCTTGCGCATGACGGCGGTGGCCCGCAGCAGGCCCTTCTCCGTGAACTGCACGGTCCGGTCGTCGGCGAGGGACACCAGCCCCTCGTTGGCCAGGCGAGCCGTCGACTCGCTCGCGGCCGGCGCGCTGACATGCAGGCGCTCCACCAGACGCGCGCGCAGCGGGGGGATGCCCTCCTCCCTCAGCTCGTACAGGGTTCGGAGGTACATCTCGGTACTGTCGATCAATCCAGTCACCGGTCTCCTTCGTCCTTATCCAGGGTACGCCCCGTCCGGGAGTCACAAGAGCCATCTGCCCCCCGAAGGCCATGCCAGCCGGCCGGTTTCGATGTCCCGTCGCCCCCTTCCCGCGGACCGGGGTCGGTGTTCCACGACGTGTTCCATGGCTTCGGTCCGGCGGCGTGTCCTCGTGCGGCACCCGTCCCGCGCGCGGGCTTGCACCCAGGGCCGGCATCGGCGCCCGCGGCACTAGACTTGACGCCATGAGCACGACTCAGATCGCGCCTGAGACATCGAACACCCAGACGGACGAAGGTGACGATCACTCTCACTACGCCCGTCGTGAGGAGATCGTTCGTGCGTCCATCGAGGGTGGCCGGG
>NZ_CDWRCM010000122.1:7083-9269 GCF_977927585.1 Frankia sp. CcWB2
TTACGGCGTTGTGCGGCTACAAGTTCGAACCGGTGCGGGACCCCTCGCGTTTCCCGATCTGTCCGAAATGCAAGGAACTCGTCGAGATGGCCGAGCAGTTCGGCTGATCGCGCCGCGCCGCGCCGGTACACAGTGCCGGGCGGCCACGGTCCTCGATGGCTGTCATGAGCCTTCGGTAATAATCGGTCGTTGCAGTAGATCGAGCGTGTCGGCGGGCTGTGGACGGTGTGCGGATGCCCTGCCGAGCGGGATCCATGGTGTCCCCCGGGCCGGCCGCTCCGCGACCCCGTATGATCTGTTGCACGAGCCAGACTCGATGTCCCTCGCCGGCCCCAGTAGCTCAGTGGATAGAGCGACCGCCTCCTAAGCGGTAGGCCGCAGGTCCGATTCCTGCCTGGGGCACATCCGTCATGTCGATCGCCGCCTCCGGTCGGTGGGACCAGAGTCCCCTGCGGGGCGAGCTGCGTTGCGAGCCGCGCGACCGCGGCTGACGCCGCGCCGGCTCAGGTCGGTGGGGACGGCAGCCAGGGCGCCGGTGTGGTGGAGATGGTCCCGGGCGGCCTGGATGGCCGACGGGGTGGAGTCGAACAGGCGTCCCTGGCCGCGTAGCCGGTCCACCAGACCGACGGCGGCCACCGCTTTGGCATGCTCGGGTCGCAGCCCTGACACATACACCTTGACGCCGCGGTGTTCGAGCCGGTCGATGACGTCGCGCAGGACGAGGGCGCCGGTGCCGTCGACGGCGCTGACCCGGGACAGCCGGAGGATGAGGATCTCGACGTCGGCTACCTCGGTGAGCTCCAGCAGGAAGCGGTGGGCGGCGGCGAAGAACAGGGGGCCGTTGATACGGTAGGCGACGATGTGCTCGGCGAGCAGCGCGTGTTCGGAATCGTGATGATCGCCAGGGTCCAGCGGCACCTCCTCGACCCGCGCGGTTCGGGCGATCGCGCGCAGGGCGAGGGCGCCGGTGACCGTGAGGCCGAGGACGACAGCGATGACGAGGTCGAGCGCGAGGGTCGCCCCGGCGGTCAGCGCCATGACCAGGGCATCGGAGTGTGACGCACGGCCGAGGGTGCGCAACGAGGAGACCTCGACCATCCGCACCGCCGTGGCGAGCAGAACACCGGCGAGCGCCGCGAGCGGGATGCACGCGACCAGGGGGGCGGCGGCGAGCATCACCCCGGCGAGGACCACGGCGTGCGCGAGGGCGGCGAGCCGGGACGAGGCACCCGAGCGGACGTTGACCGCGGTGCGGGCGATCGCGCCGGTGGCGGGCACCCCGCCGAACAGCGGGACGGCAAGGTTGGCCAGCCCTTGGCCGAACAGCTCCCGGTCGGGGTCGTGGTTCTGGCCGACGGTCATCCCGTCGGCGACACTGGCCGAGAGCAGGCTCTCCAGGGCGGCGAGCGCGGCCACGGCGACGGCGGCCGTGGCGAGCGTCGGGATCGCGGTGATGTCGAGGAAGCCGAGCGAGGGACCGGGCAGGGTGGCGGGGATCGCGCCGAGGGTCGTGACGTCCCACCCGCGGGCCGTGACGAGGGCCGTCGCGAGGGCCACGGCGAGCAGCGAGAACGGGACCGTGGGCCGCAGCCGGGCGCCGACCAGCATCGTCGCCGCGACGCCGACGGCGAGCGCAAGTGCGAGCCAGTGCGGCCGGTGGACGAAGTCGGCTACAGCCGCCCAGGCCACGCTGGTCACCCGGTCACCGTTCCGGGCGCGTACTCCCAGGGCCGGGGGAACCTGCTGAAGGAAGATCACCGCGGCGATGCCGACGGTAAATCCCTCCACCACGGGCGCCGGCACATATCGCACGGAGCGGCCGACCCGCAGGACTGCGAGTGCGAGCAGGATCATCCCGGCGAGCAGCCCGACGGTCAGCACACCGGCCGGCCCGTGCCGGTGCACGATCGGCACGAGCACGGCGGTCATCGCGCCGGTCGGCCCGGACACCTGCAGGTTCGACCCCCCGAAGACCGCTGCGAGAGCACCCGCCACGATCGCCGTCACCAGCCCGGCGGTCGCGCCGAGGCCGGAGGAGACCCCGAATCCCAGCGCGAGCGGCAGCGCGACCACCGCAACGGTCATCCCCGCGAGCAGGTCACGGCCTGGCTGGCGGCGCATGCTCTCGATATCGGCCCGGCCGGGCAGGAGCCGGCCGAGTTCTAGCCGGCCGAGTGGCTTGGACC
>NZ_CDWRCM010000122.1:9681-10585 GCF_977927585.1 Frankia sp. CcWB2
TGCGATAAAGAGCCGTTTTCCGGCTCCGAAGTGTGGTAACGAACAGTTGATAAATTCTGCAACTGGCGGGAAGGCCGCCATCGGGCGCGAACGGGTCGCGGCGCTGCTCACCATGCCGACGTGGTCTCTGGGTGGGCGGTCGCCGGTACTCCGGCCAGGTTGGTACCTCGGCCGGTAGGCCCCGGCCGGAGCTGCGCGGAGTCGACGGGAGGTGGCTCGTGACGAGGCGAGTTCCGTTGTACCAGGCTAAAGCGGAATTTTTTCGCATGCTTGGACATCCGGTGCGGATTAGGGTGCTGGAGTTGCTGCAGGACGGGCCGATGCCGGTGCGGGATCTCCTGGCCGCGATCGAGGTGGAGTCGTCGAACCTTTCCCAACAGCTCGCGGTGCTGCGCCGGTCCGGGATCGTGACCGCGACGCGGGACGGCCCGACGGTGGTGTACGCGCTCGCGGGCGGGGACGTGGCGGAGCTGATGCGCGCGGCCCGGCGGATTCTGACCGAGATGGCGGCCGGGCAGGCCGGGCTGTTGGCCGAGTTGCGCGAAGCGGAGACAAGCTCCTCATGAGCATGAAATGTGGTGGACCGATCTCCGGGAGTCCCGCCTATGGGACTCCCGGAGATGGGAACCCCGCCGAGGGGTCGCCTGGGGGACCGGCGCGCACCCGACGGAGTCGGGCACGGGTGGAGCCGGCGTGACGCCCTCTGGCCCGGCTGTCCCGGCCGGTTCAGCCGGTCCAGCCGGGGTCAACCCCGCCTACAGCGTCACGGTCCGCGTTCCGCACCGGGCCACGATGATTATCGAGGCGGTCATCGCCGCAGCCCCCGGCCCCGTGACGTGCTACGCGGACGAGCCGGATCCCGGGGGCGGCCGGCGGATCACGTTGGATGCCGACAGCGGGTCCA
>NZ_CDWRCM010000122.1:10695-13604 GCF_977927585.1 Frankia sp. CcWB2
CATTGACCTGGCTGGTCCGGGCGCTACGGGAGCGGCTGGGTGCCGATCTGTTGCAGACCGAGGATCCCGTCTTCACCGTCGCGTCGACCGGCAAACTCGCCCAGTGTCTCCGCGCGTCGGTCATGACCGGTCACGATCTTGCGTTGTTGGACGCTGACGCCGATCGCCGCGTCATCAGCCACCTGGCCATGCACCCGGCGCACACCGACCGGTTCACCGGCCGGCCGCGTCGGGTGGCGCTGCTCACCGACGGCAGCGCCGTCCTGGACTTCGAGCCGCTGGCCGCTGAGGCGGCCCTGCCAGCGGTCGAGTCCCAGGCGGTCCACCTGCACCGGGCGACCGGGTTCGACGTCATCCCCATGCCGATCGCCGCCCACACCGCAGCCGAGCTCGCCGCGGCGATCGGCATGCTCGCTCCGGGATTCGCCGCCACCGTCCTGGTCCACACACACGTCCGCCGTATCGACGCCGCCCGCGCCGCGCTGCGGTCCGCCGCCCCGTATCTGCTGCTCGACACCGTCAACGACGGTCTCGCCGTCGCCGCCGCGGCCGCGGTCCTCAACCATCTCCGGGCGCGTGACCTCGCGCCGGGGCGGGCCCGCGTCGCCGTCGTGGACCCGGCTCGGGGCGGCGATCTCGCCGGCTTACTGATCGGTGTCGGCATCCACGAGATCACTCTCTACGATCCGGTCGATTACGGCATCCAGCCGCTGCACCTACTCGCCCCCGAACTCGATCTGATCGTCGACCTGATCGGCTTGGCGGCGCCGCCCAAGGGCGTTCCCGTCCTGCGGACCCGCCCGGAGACGCCCCCTCCGCTGGCCCGCGCCACCTCGGGCCCGCGCCCGCTGCACGCGCTGCCCGGACTGCTGCGGGCGGTCGTCACCACTCGCCGCCCGGTCACCCCCGCTGCCCGCCTCGCCGCCGTGCACGCCCTCATCGGTCAGACGCCGCCCGGCAGCGTGCTGCCTCCCCTCGACCATCCACGGCTCGCCCCCGCCGTTGCCGCGGCCGCCACCCACGCCCTCACCGCGCAGGAGTAGCTCACCGCGCTCCCGGCGGAGGTGGTCACCTGGAGGTGGTCACCTGGAGGTGGTCACCTGGTAGGGGTGGTGGGGCCCGCCACCGACAGGCCCACCGGCGAATCTCGGCGAATGATCGTCCGCTGGGAGGACCGTTCCTCATGAACGGGATGAACCTGGGAGGACCGTTCCTCATGAACGGGATGAACAGGGTGCGTCGTCATGGGCGGCACTCTCCCGCCGGCATGACGGATGCGGAAGTACGGCGGCCCCGGTCTGGTCTTTGCAACACATCGTCCAAAAATGCCCTAAAGGGCCGTGTCCAAAAATGCCCTAAAGGGCCGTACGGCCATATGCCAGTAATGCGCCACCCCGGTTCTTCGGCCTGCCGGGAAGCCCGAGCCGGACCGGCACGGCCGAGGAATCGACATGGCCGAGGAGATGACACCGGGCCGAGGACGCTCGTGCGTCCGAAGCCGGCTGGCCTGGCGTGGGGAGTTCCACGTCGCGGGTGGCCTGGTCACGTTGGGAAGGGGGTACGAATGCTGCTCCGCGTGACCAGCCATCCGAAGAGTCGTTCCTGGCCCGGCGGGACGTCTCAGCTCGGCGCGGGGACGAGGTCCAGCAGTGCCTGAGCGGCAAGCTCGTACCCGAGGGCCCCCAGGCCGACGATCACTCCCCGGGCGAGCGCCGAGAGAATGGATTCGTGCCGGAAGGACTCCCGGGCCCAGACATTGGAGAGATGGACCTCGATCCACGGGTTCGGATAGTTGGCCAAAGCGTCGCGAAGGCTCCAGCCATACATCATCAGCGCACCTGGATTGACGATCGCGCCGATCGAGCCGTAATTATCTTGAATGGTGTTGATCAATTCGCCTTCGGATTCACGTTGCACGGAGACCAGTTTCCATCCGCGGTCCGAGATCCGAGCCGCGACGGCCGCCTCGATATCGGCCAGTGTCGCCGTGCCGTAAACTTCCGGCTGGCGCCGGCCGAGTATGCCCAGATTGGGGCCATTCAGGAGAAGTAGCGTGGGCACGGCACCTCGCAGACAGGCTGGCCGGCTCGACGGCCGGCGTCTCTTATCCGGAACCCCACATTTATAGCAAAGCCACCTGCTGGACACCTGTGAGCTGGGCGGATTGGCTGAGATGTTCTTCTAGAGTTCATTTGTAGCCCGTCCATTGATGCTGATGTGTCATGTCCGGAGGTCGATGGGGAATCCGGGGGTACTGAAGGTACCGTCCGTCATGCATCCTCTTGTGTGGATTCCTTCGCTGGTCGCGATAATGGAACCGTCGACGGAACCTTGATCCCGGCGCGGAGAACAACGGTATGGCCACAGGTAAGAAAAGGGCGGGGATCGTGATCGGTAGAGCACGGCATGCGCCGGAGTTGCCAGCCTGGCCGCAGTACTCCGACGAGGAGCGCGGTGGTCTGATCCGGGCGTTGGAACAGGGCCAATGGTGGCGCATGGGTGGCAGCGAGGTCGATACCTTCGAGCGGGAATTCGCTGCCTACCATGGGGCCAGCCACGCCCTCGCCGTAACCAACGGGACGCATGCGTTGGAGCTCGCGTTGCAGGTCCTGGGGGTCGGACCTGGCAGTGAGGTCATCGTGCCGGCGTTCACCTTCATCTCCTCCTCGCAGGCGGCCCAGCGCCTCGGCGCGGTGGCCGTGCCGGTCGACATCGACCCGGACACGTACTGCATCGAGGTCACCGCCGCGGCAGCTGCGGTGACCCCACGCACTCGGGCGATCATGCCGGTGCATATGGCGGGCCAGGTCTGCGACATGGACGCCCTGGCGAAGCTGTCCGCGGATGCCGGGGTCCCGCTGATCCAGGACGCGGCGCACGCGCACGGTGCGCAGTGGCAGGGTAAGAAG
>NZ_CDWRCM010000123.1:0-6223 GCF_977927585.1 Frankia sp. CcWB2
TGTGGACAACGGCTCGAGCCCGGATCCGAACGATCTACGTGCCGCGGCTGGACCCCAGGCAAGCGCCCGGAGCGCGGCCGACCGCTCGTCGGCGTCTGCTGGCACTCTGAGATGCTGGTCGGTGTTCCCTGCGGGGTGACTCCGAACAACCGGAGGGAACGACAGGAGGCCTAACCATGAAGTTCCGGGTGGAACGGGATGAATTCACCGAAGCGGTCGCCTGGACCGCACGCACGTTGCCGAGCCGGCCGACCACCCAGTTGCAGGTGCTCTCGGGCCTGCTCCTCGACGCGACCGGACCGATGCTCAAGATCGCCGCGTACGACTACGAGGTGGCCGCCCAGTGCACGGTGCACGCGACCGTGTCGGAGGAGGGGCGCGGGCTCGTCAACGGCAAACTGCTCGCGGAGATCACCCGGGCGCTGCCCGCGGCACCGGTCGATCTGGGCATCGACGGCACCCGTTTGGTGATCACTTGTGGCAATGCTCGGTTCGCGTTGCCGATGCTGCCGGTGGACGACTACCCAGCCCTTCCGGCCATGCCCCCGATCACGGGGCACATCGAGGGATCCGCGTTCGCTGCGGCGGTCTCACAGGTGGCGATCGCGGCCGGTCGTGACGACACGCTGCCGGTCCTTACCGGGGTCCGCCTCGAGATCGAGGGGGACACCCTCACCCTCGCCGCGACCGACCGTTACCGGCTCGCCGTGCGGACGCTGAAGTGGCGGCCGTCGGAAACAGCCGCCGGGCTCGGTGCGGGCGGTGTGACCAGTGCGGACAGCCCCCCGCCCACACCGGTCACGGTCGCCCTCGTGCCGGCCCGCACCTTGCTCGACACCGCGAAGT
Source organism: Frankia sp. CcWB2 (assembly GCF_977927585.1). Classification (NCBI taxonomy): domain Bacteria; kingdom Bacillati; phylum Actinomycetota; class Actinomycetes; order Frankiales; family Frankiaceae; genus Frankia; species Frankia sp. CcWB2. The sequence goes on from NZ_CDWRCM010000123.1 coordinate 847, forward strand.
CGTTGTCGGGTTCAGGGGTGGAGGTGTCCATCGCGCTCGGGGCGGGGCCCTCCGGCGAGACGCTGGCCGGTTTCGCCGGCTCGACCCGGCAGACGACGACCCGGTTGCTCGACGGAAGCTTCCCGCCCTACCGCAAGCTGTTGCCGGACAGCTCGCCGTTGATCGCGCAGCTGGAGATCGCCCCGTTGCAGGAGGCTGTCAAACGGGTGGCGCTGGTCGCTGCGAAGACCGCACCGGTGCAGCTGACGTTTTCCCCGGACCACCTCGTGCTGGAGGCTGGAACGGGCGGTGAGGCGCAGGCAACGGAGACCCTCCCGGTGACCTACGATGGGCCGGAGCTGTCTGTGGCGTTCAACCCGTCGTACCTGCTCGACGCGCTCGGGGCGCTGGAGTCGGACGTCGTACGGGTCGGTTTCGCCAGCGCGGAGGACCCGGCGGTGGCGGCGAACAAGCCGGCGATCCTGACCCGGAAGGCCGACGACGACGGCGAGGTCCCCGACTACCGGTACCTGCTGATGCCGATCCGCCTGCACGGGTGACGTGCACCTCACGCACCTGTCCCTCGTCGACTTCCGGTCCTACCCAGCTCTTGACCTAACGCTGGGTCCGGGAGTGGCCACCTTCGTGGGTGGTAACGGCCAGGGGAAGACCAACGTGATCGAGGCGATCAGCTATGTCGCCACGCTGGCCAGCCACCGGGTCGCTGGGGACGCCCCGCTGGTCCGTGACGGCGCGTCTCGGGCGGTCATCCGCGCCAGGATCGTCCGGGGTGACCGGGCCGCGCTGGTGGAGATCGAGATCGTTCCGGGAAAGGCGAACCGGGCCCGGTTGAACCGGGCTCCCGTCGCCCGGCCGCGTGACATCGTCGGTCTGCTGTGCACCGTGCTGTTCGCCCCGGAGGACCTGGCCCTGGTGAAGGGGGATCCGGCGCAGCGTCGTCAGTTCCTCGACGAGCTGCTGATCGCCCGGACCCCGAGGATGGCCGCGGTCCTCGCCGACTACGACCGGGTCCTCAAACAACGATCGACCCTGCTACGCACCGCCGGGACGGCCCGGCGAGCCGGGGGGCAGGGAGATCTGCGCACCCTCGACGTCTGGGACGGGTACCTGGCCACGCATGGCGCCGAGGTGCTGGCCGCACGGTTGGCACTCGTCGATGCGTTGCGGCCGGCCGTGGCCGCGGCGTACGAGGCCGTCGCCGACGCCGAGTCCGCCACCGCGCTGGACTACCGTTCCAGCGTCACCCTCCCGGACACCTTGCCTGCACCCGGTCCACCCGGTCCACAGGGCCAGCCAGAGCAGCCGGGCGCAGGTCGGCCGGGTCCGGCGGCACCGGATCGGACCATGCTGGCGGAGGCGATCCGCGCCGATCTGGAGGCCGCCCGGCCGCGGGAGGTCGAACGGGGGATGACGCTGGTCGGTCCGCACCGCGACGATCTGCTCTTGTCGATCAACGGGCTCCCGGCCCGCGGCTACGCGAGTCACGGCGAGTCTTGGTCCCTCGCCCTCGCGCTCAAGCTGGCCTCGTTCGACCTGCTGCGTGTCGATGACCGCGAGCCGGTCCTGCTCCTGGACGACGTTTTCGCCGAACTGGACACGCGTCGCCGCGGTCGGCTCGCGGAACTCGTCGCCTCCGCGGAGCAGGTACTGGTCACAGCCGCGGTCGAAACCGACGTTCCCACGGAGCTGACCGGGGTGCGGTACGCCGTCGCCGACGGAGAGGTCCAGCATGCCCACTGAGCGCCCAGACCCCCGGGACCATCCCACCGCGCCCGGGCGGTCCCGGGGAGGTGCCGGGAGCCGAGGGAAGACCGAGGGGCCGGACGGCACCGCAGCCCGCGGAGCGGACCTGGCGCGGGAGATCCTCGCCCAGGCCAAACGGGACGCGCGGGAGCGTGGGCGGGGACGGGGGGGCGCCGGCCACACCGCCCGCCACCCGGCCGGGCCGGGTCCGGCCGGACCCGGCCCTGGTTGCGGTGGCGGGATGCCAGGTGCTGACGGCGGCACGTGGGCCGATGAGGAGGCATCCGCCGGCGCCACCGGGACGGGCGGTCCGTGGGGCCCGGGCTCTCGGGCCCGCCTCGGTGCCCGGCGGGCCGACCCGTCGGACGACCAGATGCCCCGCCGGCCGCGGATGCCGGGCATCGCACCGCCCGGCCGGGAATGGCGCGAACCGGTCGGTTTCGGGACGGCGATCAACCGGCTGCTGGCGGCCCGTGGCTGGAAGGCTCAGGCGAGCGATGCGAACGTTCTGGCCCGATGGGATGTCATCGTCGGGCCGGACATCGCCGACCACTGCACCCCGGTGTCCCTGCGTGACGGAGAGCTGGAACTTGTCGCGGAGTCGACGGCCTGGGCGACCCAGCTGCGCATGCTGTCCCGGCAGCTCCTCGGCATCCTGCACCGGGAGCTCGGTCCACACGTGGTCCGCCGGATCGTCGTGCGTGGACCGACGGCGCCGTCCTGGCGGCACGGGTCCATCCGAACCGGCGGTCGAGGACCCCGTGACACCTACGGCTGAGACCGGCGTTCGGCTGGCGCCCGCCTGACGCTCCCTGCGCCCCTGCGCTCTCCAGTAGCCCCGGTGCTCCAGGCGCCCCTTGGCGCCTGGAGCGTGCCTGTGGTATCCGTCGGGGCGACTGGGATGATCATGACGGTTCCGCGGGGTCGCGGTGCCGGTGACAGTCGTGGAGGCGCGCCAAGGCGGTCGGGGGAGTCGGTCCGGTAGGGGGGGTTGGCCATCCCCATGTGCGTGGCGCTGCGCAGACGTCAGGGGGTTCCCTGCGTCCGCTATGGCGGGTTGCCGGGTAGACTGGTGGATACTTCCGCCCAGAACGAGGGGACCCGTCGCGTGGCCTACGATGCAAGTTCGATCAAGGTTCTCGAAGGTCTTGACGCGGTCCGCAAGCGTCCTGGTATGTACATCGGCTCCACTGGAGAGCGTGGACTGCATCATCTCGTCTACGAGGTCGTGGACAACGCGGTGGACGAGGCGCTCGCCGGTTACTGCGACACCATCACCGTGACGCTGCTTGCCGACGGCGGGGTGCGGGTCACCGACAACGGCCGCGGCATTCCCGTCGGCATGCATCCCACCGAGAAGCGGCCCGCCGTCGAGGTCGTGCTGACCACCCTGCACGCCGGCGGGAAGTTCGACGGCAAATCGTATGCGGTGTCCGGCGGGCTGCACGGAGTCGGCGTCAGCGTGGTCAACGCGCTGTCCACCCGGCTCGACGTGGAGATCCAGCGGGAGGGGCACGTCTGGTTCCAGCCGTACGTGGCGACCCGCCCGGACAAGCCGCTGGCCAAGACCGGTACCACCCGCAAGACCGGGACGTCGGTCACCTTCTGGGCGGATCCGACGATCTTCGAGACCACCGAGTACAAGTACGAGACGCTCGCCCGCCGCCTGCAGGAGATGGCCTTCCTCAACAAGGGGCTGTCGATCACGCTCGTCGACGAGCGTGACGAGGAACGCATGGCGGTCACCTACAAGTACGCCAACGGCCTGGTCGACTTCGTCGGTCACCTCAACGCCACGAAGGACACCATCCACCGCAGCGTGATCTCGCTGGAGTCGAAGGGCGTGGGCATCGAGGCCGAGCTCGCGATGCAGTGGAACGGCGGCTACACCGAGTCGGTCTACACCTTCGCGAACACCATCAACACCCACGAGGGCGGCACCCACGAGGAGGGCTTCCGGGCCGCGCTGACCAGCGCCGTCAACGCCTACGCCAAGGACCAGAACTTGCTCAAGCCGGTGAAGGCCGGGGCCAAGAACAGCGACGAGCGGCTCTCCGGCGACGACATCCGGGAGGGCCTTACCGCGATCATCTCGGTGAAGCTCGCGCAGCCGCAGTTCGAGGGCCAGACCAAGACCAAGCTCGGCAACACCGAGGCCAAGAAGTTCATCCAGGAGATGTGCTACTCGGCGCTCAAGGACTGGTTCGAGGTCAACCGCACCGAGGCTCGGGCTATCGTCAGCAAGGCGCTCGACGCCCAGCGGGCCCGCATCGCCGCCCGTCAGGCCCGCGATCTGACCCGGCGCAAGGGTCTGCTCGGCGGCACCGGTCTGCCGGGCAAGCTCGCCGACTGCCAGTACACCGATCCCGAGCGGTGCGAGCTGTACATCGTCGAGGGTGACTCGGCGGGTGGGTCGGCCAAGGGTGGTCGGGACTCGAAGTTCCAGGCGATCCTCCCGCTGCGAGGAAAGATCCTCAACGTCGAGAAGGCCCGCATCGACCGCGTCCTGAAGAACACCGAGGTCCAGGCCCTCATCCAGGCGCTGGGTACCGGCATCCACGACGATTTCGACATCGCGAAACTGCGCTACCACAAGATCGTATTGATGGCGGACGCCGACGTCGACGGCCAGCACATCCGGACCCTGCTGCTGACGCTGCTGTTCCGGTTCATGCGCCCGCTGGTCGAGGCCGGTCACGTGTTTCTGGCGCAGCCGCCGCTCTACAAGATCAAATGGGGTAGGGAGGACTGGGAGTACGCCTACTCCGACCGGGAGCGCGACGGGCTGGTCGCCCGCGGGGTGGAGTCCGGGCGCAAGCTGCCCAAGGATGCCATCCAGCGATTCAAGGGTCTCGGCGAGATGAACGCCACCGAGCTGTGGGACACCACCATGGACCCGGACCGGCGCATCCTGCTGCAGGTCACGCTCGACGATGCGGCGGTCGCCGACGAGTTGTTCTCCGTGCTCATGGGTGAGGATGTCGACGCGCGTCGCAGCTTCATCCAACGTAATGCCAAGGACGTGCGTTTCCTGGACATCTGACCCGGCCGTGTCGCGTGCCTCGGATCGGTCGTCGGGTGGCCCTCAGGTCGGTCCGGGCGCGGCGATCCCGACGGTCCGACCCGGCGAACGGAGGGCTCCGGATCCCACCCGCCGTCGGATCCCACCCGGCCCCGTTGCCCGTCCCGCCCGTCCCGCCCTGACGCCCTGACGCCCTGACGACTGCTCCCACTGTCCTGGAAGGACCCCGTGGTCGACGTCCTACCTCCTCCCCCCGGCGACCGCATCGAGCCCATCGGCATCGAAGTCGAGATGCAGCGGTCGTATCTCGACTACGCCATGTCGGTCATCGTCGGCCGTGCGCTGCCGGAGGTACGCGACGGGCTCAAGCCCGTCCATCGCCGGGTCCTCTACGCCATGTACGACGGCGGCTACCGCCCCGACCGCGGGTACTTCAAGTGCTCCCGCGTGGTCGGGGACGTCATGGGTAACTACCACCCCCACGGCGACACGGCGATCTACGACACCCTCGTCCGGCTCGCGCAGGGCTGGTCGTTGCGCTACCCGCTGGTCGACGGGAACGGCAACTTCGGCTCGCCCGGCAACGATCCACCCGCCGCCATGCGGTACACC
>NZ_CDWRCM010000123.1:6549-10124 GCF_977927585.1 Frankia sp. CcWB2
GGCGCGGATGGCGTCCTTGGCGATGGAGATGCTGCGTGACATCGACCAGGAGACGGTCGACTTCGCCCCGAACTACGATGGGCGTTCGCAGGAGCCGCTCGTTCTGCCCAGCCGGTTCCCGAACCTGCTCGTCAACGGCGCCGGCGGCATCGCGGTCGGCATGGCGACGAACATCCCGCCGCACAACCTGCGCGAGGTCGCGAAGGGCGTGCGGTGGGCGCTCGACCACCCGGACGCGAGCGACTCCGAGTTGCTCGAGGCGCTGATCGGCCTGATCAAGGGCCCGGACTTCCCGACCTCGGGGCTCATCGTCGGCCGTAACGGCATCGAGGAGGCCTACCGCACCGGCCGCGGCAGCATCCGGATGCGGGCGGTGGTGAACGTCGAGGAGAACAAGGGCCGCACCCAGCTCGTCGTCACCGAGCTGCCCTACCAGGTGAACCCGGACAACCTCGCCGAGAAGATCGCCGAACTGGTCCGGGACAACAGGGTCACCGGTATCGCCGACGTCCGGGACGAGACCTCGGCGCGCATCGGCCAGCGTCTGGTCATCGACCTCAAGCGCGACGCTGTCGCCAAGGTCGTGCTCAACAACCTCTACAAGCACACCCAGCTTCAGGACACCTTCGGCGTCAACATGCTGGCGATCGTCGACGGCGTGCCGCGTACCCTGCGCCTCGACCAGATGGTCCGCTACTACGTCGAGCACCAGATCGACGTCATCGTCCGCCGGACCCGCTATCAGCTGCGCAAGGCCCGCGAGCGGCTGCACGTCCTGGACGGTCTGCTGATCGCGCTGGATCACCTCGACGAGGTCATCAACCTCATCCGCAACGCCGAGTCGGCGGACGTGGCCCGCGGCCAGCTGATGGAACGCTTCTCGCTGTCGGAGATCCAGGCCACCGCCATCCTCGACATGCAGCTGCGCCGGCTCGCCGCCCTGGAACGTCAGCGGATCATCGACGAGGCGGCCGAACTTCGCGCGAAGATCTCCGATCTGGAGGCGATCCTGGCCTCGCCGACCCGGCAGCGGCAGATCATCGGCGAGGAGCTCGCCGAGGTCGTCGAGAAGTTCGGCGACGAGCGGCGAACTCGTCTCGTCCCGTTCGAGGGCGACATGTCCATCGAGGACCTGATCGCCCAGGAGGACGTGGTCGTCACCGTCACCCGCGGCGGCTACGCCAAGCGCACCAAGACCGACCTCTACCGCTCGCAGCGCCGCGGCGGCAAGGGCGTGCAGGGCGCGGCGCTGCGCGAGGACGACATCGTCGAGCACTTCTTCGTCACGACCACCCACCACTGGCTGCTGTTCTTCACGAACAAGGGCCGGGTGTACCGGGCGAAGGCGCACGAGCTGCCCGAGCAGGCCAGGTCGGCCAAGGGCCAGCACGTCGCGAACATCCTGGCTTTCGGGCAGGATGAGCGGATCGCCGAGGTCATCGCGGTCAAGGACTACGAGGCCGCCCCCTACCTGGTCCTGGCGACCAAGCGCGGGCTGTGCAAGAAGACCGCGCTGCATGACTTCGACTCGAACCGGGCCGGTGGCCTGGTGGCGATCAACCTGCGCGACGACGACGAGCTGATCGCCGCCCGGCTCGTGGCGCCCGGCGACGATCTGCTCTTGGTCAGCCGCAACGCCCAGTCGATCCGGTTCCACGCCGACGACGAGCAGTTGCGGCCGATGGGCCGGGCGACCTCGGGTGTGATCGGTATGCGGTTCGATGCCGAGGACGAGCTGCTGTCCATGGACGTCGTCGTGCCGGGTACGACGGCGGATCTGCTCGTCGCCACCTCCGGTGGATACGCGAAGCGGACGCCGCTGGCCGAGTACCCGGTGCAGGGCCGTGGTGGCAAGGGCGTGCTGACCGCTAAGATCGTTTCGACTCGCGGTGGTCTGGTGGGGGCACTCGTCGTCGATCCCGACGACCAGCTCTACGCCATCGCCTCCAACGGAGGTGTATTGCGGACTGTTGCCAAGGATGTACGGCGGGCGCAGCGGCAGACCATGGGAGTCCGGCTCATCGATCTGGAGTCCGGCGTGCAGGTTGTCGGAGTCGCGCGTAATGCTGATGCGGAGGACACCGACGCCGGGCCCCAGGAAAGCTGAGAGCGAGCCCCGAGAGGCTGACGGTCTCGTGGTCGTGGCCACCCACGCCGAGAACGACGCCGCCCGAGGGGACGGGTGTGCGCGGGACCCGTGCACACCGTCAGGACCGAACCGGGAGAGTCCGTGAGTGACAGTCAGGAAGACCGGCCAGCCCGGTCGGCGGTCTACCGCGGCCCCTCCTCGGCCGCCGGGTCGGAGGGAGCGCGTGACACCGAGCAGTCCCGCCGGCCGAGCAGAGGGGACGGGGCCGGCCCGCGGTCCACGGTGAGACCCGCTTCCCCTGGTTCCTCCGGTGCTGGCGGCGCGGCCAGGGGCGCGGGTTCCTCCGGCCCGGGTTCCGCGGGTTCCTCCGGTGTTTCCGGTTCCTCCGGTGTTTCCGGTTCCTCCGGTGTTTCCGGTTCCGCCGGGCGTGATTCGGAAGCCGGTCGCCGGGCTGGCGCCGGGCCGGCGCCGGGACGCGCGGCGGACGCCGCGGGCCGCTCGTTGTCGCTGCGGGACGGCCGTGGGGGGGACACCGGCAGCGAGACGGTGAAGGTGCCCGCGGCCGGCGGTGGGCCCGCGTCCGGTAATCCGTTCTTCCAGCGGCCCGGGCGGTCCGGTCGGCCCGTGGATGAGCGGGAGGGCGGCCGCGGCCCGGCCGGAGGCGCGGCGGACTCGCCGCCGTCCTCCGCCGGGGGGCCGACGGGTTCGATTGGGTCGTCGAAGGCCGGGTCGTCGAAGGCCTATCCGGCTGAACCCGGCTCGTCGGCGTCGGGTTTGGCGGCGCCCCGCTCCGGATCGGTCCCCGACGGGGCGAAGTCTCCCTTGTCCTCGCGGTCCTTGTCCACCTCCTCCGCGGGCGCGTCGGGCGCAGGTTCGTCGGGTGGCCCCTCCACGGGACGTGCCAGCGGAACGTCGTCGGTGTCCCCATCCGGGTCGGCTCGTACCGGGGCCGCTGGAACCCACTCCGACGAGGCGGGCTCGGCTACCCGGAAACTCGGCTCGGCCGCCGTATCGTCGCCGGCGAAGTCCCTCGGCCTGGCGCCACCCGGACCCGGTCGAGCCACGCCAGGGGGGCCGGCAGTTCGCGTGGAGCCCCCGGCCGAGCGGCCACAGGAGAACGACACCATCTCCCTGGTCCGCCCGCCCAGCATGACGAGGAGCCGTACCACGAATCCCGACAGGAACCGTGCCGCGCCCGAGCGCATGCCCGCCCCCGATCCGGTACGCCCCGCCGCGCCGGGCCCGGCGGGGGGCAGGTCCGGCGGTGCCGGCCCCACGGCGGCCTACGACCGGCCGCTCGCGGCGCCGGAGTCCGCGGGTACCGCCACGACGACGGGCGCTCTGAACAGCGTGACCACGACCTCCCCCGGCGCGCTCGACGACCAGCTCGAGCCGATCTCCGCTGAGCGGGCGGGTGCCGGTCACTCTCCTGGCCGGTCCGGTCCCGGCTCGTCCGGTTCCGCCCGCCCGCCCGGTCAGGGCCGGC
>NZ_CDWRCM010000123.1:10475-13204 GCF_977927585.1 Frankia sp. CcWB2
GCTGTCCAAGGTCAATCCCCTCACGGTGACCCGGGTCAGCTTCGCGTTCTCCCTCTGCGTCTTTGTGGTTCTGCTCGTCGCGATCGCCGTGCTGTGGTTCGTCCTGAACTCGATCGGCGTGTTCGACAGCGTCTCCGACGCGGCCGACACTCTGACCGACAGCAGCAGCACCGACATCCGAGGATGGCTGTCGTTCGGCCGGGCAATGCAGATCAGCTTGCTCATCGGGGCGATCAACGTCATCCTCATGACCGCGCTGTCCACGCTCGGTGCCCTGCTCTACAACCTCTGCGCCGAGATGATCGGCGGCGTCGAGCTGACCCTGAGCGATCATTAGCTTGGAGGTGCGGCGGCGGTCCCACTCCTCCGCCGCCGTCCTGTATTCTTGCACTCGCAGCACGGACCTATAGCTCAGTCGGTTAGAGCGCTTCCCTGATAAGGAAGAGGCCGGTGGTTCAAGTCCACCTAGGTCCACGCGCTGGCCGGTCATGCTCGCCGCCCTGTGGGCGGCTTCGCCGTGGCCGTCATGCTGGCCGGGGGGCCAAGCCCCCCGAACCCCCCGCGTTGCGCCTTCGGAGCTCGCCGTGCCCAGCGGGGTGGTCGGGCCCCGGCGGCGAGGTCTGAGATCAAGGCCGGGTCGACGTGCTGCGCGAGGTCGAGGGCAACGCCACAGGGACGACCCCCGGCTGCATAAACCGTCCACCGGTGATCCGGGAAGATCCCCGCGCGTGCGGGGATGACGCCGCCGCAGCGGGCGTCAGGCTCGGCGGGTCGGGAAGATCCCCGCGTACGCGGGGACGACGAACCACCGGCCTCTTCCTTATCAGGGAAGCGCGGAAGATCCCCGCGCATGCGGGGACGACACTTGCTGACCTGGGAATCTATCAGCGGAGCAGGCCGAAAAACTTCACTCCGCTAAGCCGGCCGTTGGCGGTCGGCAGGGTGCCAGACGTGGCGGCGGAACCCGTGTGCCTGTCAGTGTCCCGGCGACGGGGTGGGCGGGCCGCCGGCACGACGGTCCGTACGCGCGGCCAGCGCACATAGCGCAGCCGGCGCAGACCGGGAAGCCTGCGCCACGTCAGGGAGCTGGCCGTGCCGGTCGCGCCGAGGCGGCGGACACCGAGGCGGGCACCGGGGTGTAGCGAAGCTTCTCCACCAGGATGGACAGCCGGCGGCCCGGTTTCTCCAGGACGACGTAGCTGATCCATCCACCGAGGATGCCGGCCGTGACCAGCAGGGCGGCCACCCACGGAAACGCCGACGGCGCATGACTGACCAGCCCGTGCCGGTCCAGCACTAGCAGCAGAATCGGCTCATGCCACAGGTACACGCTGTAGCTGATCATGCCGAGCCAGACGAATGCCGGGGTGGCGAAGAACCGGCGCCACAGCGTGTCGCGGGGCGCCAGCACGGACGCGGCGAACAGCACACCGAAACCGATCGAATTCAGCGTGGAGAACGCCTCGAACGATGCCGCGGTGTGCCCCCGGACCATCGCGTCAGCGATGATGAGCCCGGCGGCGACGAACCGCAACGCACACGCGAGCGGGGCGGACAACGGCCGTTCCCGACCGCGGCGGACATAGAGAACCGCAGTGATCATTCCGAGGCCGAAGTTGCCGGCATAGTTCTGCGGCGAGAACCAGTACGCCCACTGGTCGTGCTGGGCCCGCACGATGTAGACCGCGTAGACGATCCAGACGGCGGACACCACGATCAGCAGGACCGGCGGCAGGCAGAGCCGCCGCCAGCGATGCGCCTCGGGTAGTCGATGGGTCTGCCGCCGCCGCAGCCAGCCGGCGACCAGGGCGAGGTAGAGATAGAAGTAGACCTCGACGGCCAGCGACCAGGCCGGGCCGATCGTGTAAAATACCCGTTTACTGTCGAAGACCTGGGTGAAGGTCAGGTGTTCGACCAGGTCGATCCAGTCGCCGGGCAGGCCGGGGTTGCGCGCCGCCCATACGATGATGAGCGCCGTGTAGTACAGCGGAAGAATCCGCAGCCCACGACGTATGAGCGTGTCTGTGGGTGACCGTTGGGTCCGGCCGGCCCTGACCCGGTTCACCATCGGCATATACAGCAGGAACCCGGAGACCAGGAAGAACCAACTGATCATCCCGTCGAAGGCGCCGAGGACCTGGCCGAGGAATGTACCCGCGTACGACGTGTTGCCATCCCCGCGGCAGAACTGATAGGCGTGGAAAATGATCACCGAGATCGCCGCCACGCCGCGGAACCCGCCCAGGTCGACCAGCTCGAGCCTGGGATCGCCCACCGTCGTCTGCCGACGACCGCGGCGGTTTCCTCCGGTCTCTCCGGTGATACCTGCCTCCCCGGCCCGCGGCCGGGCCGAGGTCCGGACCGGCACCGTCGGCCGCTCCCTCGGTGGCGGTAACGGTGGTGGCGGCGGTGGCACCGGTGGCGGTGGGGGCTGCGCCCACCAGGACGGGAGAGCCGGCGCGGGCAGAACTCGGGACCTCGGCACGATGTTTCGAGGGTCGCCTGGTGTGGTCATGACCTGGCTTCGGGGTAAGGGACCACACCGCCCGCCGCGAAGCCGGCTGGAGGTGCGGTCGCGCTGTCCGGCGTGACCGGGTCGGGCTGCGGCACGGTGCGTGGGGTCACGTGCCACTCTCGTTCCCGCAGCAACTCCTTCACCGGTGCCAGCCGGGCGATGACGTTCTTGAACTCGCTGTAGAAGATGTTCATCAGGCAGAACTGGACGTAAA
>NZ_CDWRCM010000124.1:0-2484 GCF_977927585.1 Frankia sp. CcWB2
GTTGCTGGGTCAGCTCGGTCAGGTTGTCGGCCTCGCGCCGCCGCGCCAGGTCGTCGCGGCTTCTGTACTTGTGGAGGTCGCGAAACTTGATCCGCCGGTGGGTGCCGATCAGATCGGGGTCCGGTCGCCCGGTCGCGCCGTCAACCTGGCCGGGCATCTCTGCCAGCTCCATCAACATTCACGGTTCCCAACTGCATCATCCGAAACAAACGCAACATCTGCAAGCCTTGTGCGCGGGCCGACATCGGCCGCGCCGCGCGGGCTGGACGTCGAGTGCCCGGGCAGCGCCGCGCCCGCCGCCCTGGACAGCCGTCCGGTCGTCCGGGCGAGACATTCGAGTAAACGGCTCGTTGATGTGCTCGGCGTGTACATGCCGTCCCGATCTACCCTCGTGGATGTCCTGCGGCAGCCCGGCACACTGGTGCTACTGTTCCGCGACCTCCGCCCCCGCAGTGAGAGGTCGCGTCGCGGACGCGGTGACTACCAACGTTCGCGAGTTCGGGTCCTCATGATCGCGCGGCGGTCGAATTTGGGGGAGCCAGTCACGGTCCAGGGACCGCAGACCGTGCTCAGGTCCCCCAAATTCGCCGGCAGGGGGCGATCAGATGGAAGTCGACATTGATCGGTGCGGAGATCGGTGCGGGGGCCGGTACGGACGGATCGCGGCCTGAGTGTGCGTGCCAGCTCGTGCGGATGGGCGCGGTGCGGGTAAGGAGTACGGGTAGGTAGGGACTGCATACCGCTGACGGACGGGATACCGCTCACGGACGGGGAGGCGAGAGATGGCGCAGGTGGGAGAACGGGAGGCGCGCAGGGTCGCCGAGGCGGCCCGGGAGGCCGAGTGGCGGCTTCCCTCGTTTGGCAAGGAGCTTTTCCTCGGTCATCTCCGGCTCGATCTGATCTCCCCGCACCCGCGGCCGAAGGAGGGCGACCGGCAGCGGGGGGAGGCGTTCCTGGCCCAGCTCGAGTCGTTCCTGCGGGAGACGGTGGACCCGTTGCAGATCGAGCGGGACGGGCGGCTACCTGGGCAGGTGATCGACGGGCTGCGGCGGATAGGCGCCCTCGGCATGAAGATCCCCGAGGAGTACGGCGGACTCGGGTTGACCACCGTTTACTACAACCGGGCGCTTGAACTGTCCAGCTCGTGGCATGCGAGCCTGCCCACGCTGCTCTCGGCGCACCAGTCGATCGGCGTGGCCGAGCCGGTCCTGGGGTTCGGTACCGAGGAGCAGAAGCGGACGTATCTACCGAAGGTGGCCCGCGAGGAGATCAGCGCGTTCCTGCTGACCGAGCCCGACGTGGGCAGCGACCCGGCCCGGATGAGCAGCCAGGCGGTGCCGGTCGAGGGCGGCGCCGCCTACGAGCTGAGCGGCCGCAAGCTGTGGACCACCAACGGTGTGATCGCCGATCGGCTGGTGGTCATGGCGGTCGTCCCGCGCTCGGCCGGTCATCGCGGTGGCATCACGTGTTTCATCGTCGATGCCCACGCACCCGGCGTGAAGGTGGAGCACCGCAACGAGTTCATGGGTCTGCGCGGCATCGAGAACGGGGTGACCAGCTTCGAGCAGGTCCGGGTCCCGGCCGCGGACCGCCTCGGGCGGGAAGGCGAGGGGCTCAAGATTGCCCTGACGACGCTGAACACCGGCCGCCTCGCCCTGCCGGCGACCTGTGTGGGCGGCGCCAAGTACGCGCTGCGCATCGCCCGGGAATGGTCGCGGGACCGCGTCCAGTGGGGTCGGCCCATCGGCCAGCACGACGCCATCGCCCAGAAGATCGCGTTCATGGCCGCCACCACGTTCGGGCTGGAGGCGATGCTGGAACTGTCCGGCCTGATGGCCGATGAGGGACGCGGGGACATCCGGATCGAGGCTGCCCTGGCCAAGCTGTATGCCAGCGAGATGGCCTGGCTGATCGCCGACGAGCTGGTCCAGATCCGCGGCGGTCGTGGGTACGAGACCGCCCAGTCCCTGGCCAACCGGGGGGAACGACCGGTACCGGCCGAGCAGATGCTACGCGACCTGCGCATCAACCGGATCTTCGAAGGCTCCACCGAGATCATGCGGTTGCTCATCGCGCGGGAGGCCGTGGACACCCACCTCTCGGTGGCCGGTGACATCATTTCCCCGGACGCGTCGATCGCGGCGAAGGCCCGCGGCGCCGGACGGGCGGCTGCCTTCTACGGCCGCTGGCTGCCCGGCCTCGCCGTCGGCAGCGGGACGTCGCCGCGATCGTTCCTCGAATTCGGTCGGCTCGGCACGCACCTGCGTTTCGTGGATCGCTCGGCGCGCAAGCTCGCCCGGTCGACCTTCTACGGGATGGCTCGCTGGCAGGGCGGACTGGAGAAGAAGCAGGCGTTCCTCGGGCGTCTCGTCGACATCGGCGCCGAACTGTTCGCTATCAGCGCGGCGGTCGTGCGGGCCCGGATGCTCGATGAGGAGGGCGAGCCGACTGCGATCGACCTGGCCGACCTGTTCTGCCGGCAGG
>NZ_CDWRCM010000124.1:2787-8117 GCF_977927585.1 Frankia sp. CcWB2
CGCGACGCCGGGTCGAGGCGTCCTTCGCGGCGCTGTGGCGCAACGACGACGCCCGCAACTACACGGCGGCGCAGGAGGTGCTCGCGGGCCGCTTCAGCTGGGCCGAGTCCGGCGTGATGGACCCGAGCGGCGAAGGGCCGTTCCTCGCCGCGGAGCGGCAGCAGGCGGTCCCGACTCGACCGGCCGTCGACCTGCTCGCCACGGGCTGACCACGCGCGCGCATCGTGTGATCATGCCGGCTGGTGTCAAGGCCTCCCGAAAAGTGAGCTGGCCGCCTTCGCTCACACGGCTGGTCTGGAGGTGACAGTCTGCCATTTTCCGCCAGGAACATCGAAATGGAACAGTATCGAGCACCGACTGTTCTCCTGGATCAGCGTCAACTGGGGTGGGCGCCCGCTGACCAGCCACGACGTTGTCGTCAACACGATCGGTGCGACCACCACCCGCACCGGGCTGACCGCCCACGAGCTGGCTGCACCACCCCACACTCACCGGACTGGAAGGCCCTGCCTTCACCGCCTTGCTGGCCAGAGTCGAGCAGTACCTGCTCGATCACCCGCCGGTCAGCCTGCACCACAAACATGCCCGGTACCGCGTCCTGCGCCGCGGTCCCCTGTCGCTGTCTGACCGGCTGCTGGTCACCGTGATCCACACCAGCCTGATCGACAAGGGCAACATCAAATTCTGAGGTTATTTTCCGGCAGATCCCTGGGGTCCCCTACCAAGCTGGCACGCTCGCAGACCCGCGGGTCCGGCCCCCGTCGCTGCGCGAGAAGCAGGCGTAAAACGAAGTTTCTATACGTCCTTGATAGGAAATGTCCATCCACCGTTCATTGGAACGTTGTTCCGTGCGGCTAGGTTCGTGAATGTGACGATCAGGCCCAGTGAGACCGGCGTGGCGAGCGTTGCTGACGCGCCACCGACCATGCTCGCATCGCTCAAACTCTGACCGCGGACGCTCTTGAGGAACACTTTTGAGGAACACTTTTGAGGAACGCTGCTACTGATTCGCCCCACTCTATTTCGACTTCTTATTCACGCAGGAATACTGGAGTAGTCATGACGGCAAGACGGAAAAGACTTGCGACCGCGCTTGCGGTACTCTGCGCCGCGGCGCTCACCGCATGCTCGTCGAATGGGGGTACATCGTCCACATCCCCAGCATCTTCTACATCCGCGGCGGGTAAGTCGATTATCTATGTGGCGCCCGTCCGCAACGGCGCCTACATCTCTGTCGCCTGCGGGGCGCAGGAACAAGCTTCGCGGTACGGGATGAAATTCACCGCGCAATATTCTCCAGAATTCTCGGCCGCTGCGCAGACGCCGCTCCTCAACGCTGCTATTGCGGCGCATCCCGATGTCCTTGTTGTTTCGGCGGCGGACACAAAGGGTATTACTATGCCCCTGAAACGTGCCGCTACGCAGGGAATAAAGGTAATTACCGTTGCTAACGGGATCGTCGACGATAGCTTTTTGACGAGCGTAATCGGCTCAAACTACTTCGAACAGGCGGCGAAGACGGCCGACCTTCTGGCGCGGCTGGCGAATGGGCGTACGGGGGATGTCGCCTACATCGGCTTCAAGCCAGGTGGAAGTGCCATTACGGACGCACGACAGAAGAGTTTCGAAGCCCAGATTAAGAAGTACCCCAATCTGCATCTACTCACGCCGACGATCGTGAGTCAAATTGATGCGGCAACGGGGGCCGCGACAGCGAGCGCGATCCTGTCCGCGCACCCCGACCTGCTGGGCATCGTCGGTTCGTTTTATCCCATGTCGAACGGCATGGCCCAGGCACTGCGTGAGCGCGGAGTTACCGGGAAGGTGATCGCTCTCCAGATGGACTCCGATCCAATCGGCATCAATGATCTCAAGAATGGAAGCCTGCACGGGATACTGGGTATAACTTTGCGCGATCAGGGCACCGCCGTGGCCGAGCAGGCGTTCAACGCGATCACCGGGAAACCGGTGACGAAGACTATCTCAACACCGCCGTTCGAACTCACGAAGGATAACGTAAGCGACCCGGGCCTGCAGAAATACGTCATGAACGAACACTGCTGAGGAGTCGAAATGAAATAACTTGCGCGTTTCGAACCCTCCACAGGCCTGTGACCTGCGATGATGCTCTCGATCACGTATTTGTTACTTCATTACGTCCCCTGAGTTGCCGCGACAGCCCACCGCCATTCCGACGGAGACCGATCCATGTCAGAAATTTGCCGGCTGCTGACCAACGATTTCTTTGGCTCGTTTGCGCGACAACTAACGTTGTGGGCCGCGTTATCTTCGACCGGAGCGATGGCGGCCGGGGCGGCGTCGTGAGCGTCCAGGACCTCCAGGGCAGCAGCCCTCCATCACAGGCCCAGGCACCTGTCCTGGAGGTACGCGGGATAACCAAACGTTACGGTCACGTCGAAGCCTTGCGGGGCGTTGACCTGGTGGTGCCGTTGGCCACGGTTGTCGGACTCATCGGCGACAACGGGGCGGGGAAGAGCACTCTCGTCAAGATCCTCTCCGGTGCCGAACAGCCCGACTCCGGTGAGCTTCTCCTACACGGCGAACCCACGACCTTGGCGACGCCGGTGGCCGCGCACGCTGCCGGTATCGAAACAGTCTTCCAGGATCTCGCCCTCGCTCCTGATCTGGACGCGGCGAGCAATCTGTTCCTCGGCCGGGAACGCCGACGCACCGGGCCACTGGGATGGCTCGGTTGGCTTGACCGCAGCGGAATGCGTCGCGAAGCGAGCGAGGCCTTCGAACGGCTCGGCGTTCAGATCAAAGATGTCACCGGCCCGATCGCGTCGTACTCCGGCGGCCAGCGCCAGGGCGTAGCCGTCGCCCGCTCGGCGTTCTGGGCGCACACCGTGCTGCTGCTCGACGAGCCCACGGCCGCGTTGGGTGTGGTCCAGACCAGGCAGGTCCTGCAGCTCATCCGCCGGGTCCGGGACAGCGGAATCGCGGTGGTGCTCATCAGCCACAACATGCCCGACGTGCTGACGGTGTGCGATCGGATCACCGTGCTGCGGCTTGGCCGGCGGGTATCGGATATATCGATTGAAGAAGCGGCGACAGAACGACTCGTCGCGGACATGACCGGCGCATCCACGGTGAACGACCCGCGAACGGCCACCATCGACGATGAGGCGAGCAGCACGTGACCGAACTAAACGACCGAACAGCTACCGTCACATCACGGAACGCCCGCGAAGAACCCCGGCGGGCCGTGCCGCCGACCGGTAACGGTGGCTCGCGCCGGCACACAACCTCGGTGGACGCGGTGGTCCACAGCCAGGAGACGGTCGTCCTCGCGGTGTTGTTCGTCCTGCTTGCTGCTTTCGCGATTGCGAAGCCGAACAACTTCGCGACCAGCGGAAACCTTGAAAACCTCGCGCGTGATGCTGCGGTTCTCCTCGTGCTGTCCGTCGGCGTCACCTACGTGACGATCATGGGCATGTTCGATCTGTCGATCGGCAGTGTTCTGGTCTTCAGCGAGGTGCTTGCCGTCAAGGCAATGGAGGGAGTTGGCACGGACAATGCGGGCACGGCACTGCTCGGCGCGGCCATTGCCGTCGCCGCCGGAGTAGCCTGGGGTCTGCTCAACGGCACGCTCGTCGCCACGCTCCGGCTGTCGCCGTTCATTGTCACGCTGGCCACGCTCGGCGCCGCCCTTGGCGCGGCGCAGTTGGTCGCCAAGGGCAACGATCTGACGGCGATCCCCTCCACACTGTCAACGTTCGTCAGCATCGACAAGGTCGCTGGCGTGCCGATCCTGGTGGCGATCGCTGTCATCATCGCGGTCATCGGCGGCGTGCAACTGGCAAAGAGCCGGTTCGGCCAGCTCACCTACGCGATAGGTAGCAATCCCGAAGCCGCCCGCCGGGTAGGTATCCACGTAACCCGACACATCGTTGCCGTGTACGCGATCGTCGGAGCACTGGCCGGCGCGGCCGGATTCCTTGACGCGGCTCGCTTCGGCACGACAAGCATCGGTGGACACGGCAACGACGCCCTCGCCGCCATCACCGCGGTAGCCCTCGGCGGCGCCAGCCTCTACGGGGGTCGCGGAACCATGCTCGGCACCGTCATCGGCGTTAGCATTCCTGCGGTGCTCCAAAACGGACTGGTGATCCTCGGAACACAATCCTACTGGTACCAGATCATTGTAGCGGCCGCACTCATCGCGTCGATCTATCTGGACCGCCGCCGGCGCGAATCGCAGCGGCGCTAAGGGGACGTAATGAAGTAACAAATACGTGATCGAGAGCATCATCGCAGGTCACAGGCCTGTGGAGGGTTCGAAACGCGCAAGTTATTTCATTTCGACTCCTAAGAAGCCGTAATGAATTTAGTTATTCTTTCGCTGGCTTGATGGTGTAATTCCAGTCGCCGTGGAACTCGTGCCGGACCAGTGGTATGTTATTGAATTCGGTCGGCTCGGCGCGCATCTGCGTTTCGTGGAGCGCTCGGCGCGTAAGCTCTCCCGGTCGACCTTCCAAGGCTCCGGCAGTTTGATGTTTGACCGGTGATGCCTGGTCTGGCTGTTATGGCCGGTCGGGTTTTGGTCGGGGATGGTTTGGAGTCGAAATGAAATAACTTGCGCGTTTCGAACCCTCCACAGGCCTGTGACCTGCGATGATGCTCTCGATCGCGTATTTGTTACTTCATTACGTCCCCTTTGCGGGGGTGGACACCGGCGGGCCACGTGTCGCGGAGAAAGGGACAGGCACACCGCTTGTAGATCACGGAGGTGTCTAAGTCTTCGTGGTCTGGAGTGCGGCGTGCCTGTTGGCGCATTGTCGCGCGCTGCGGCCGGTGTGGTGGGAGCCGGTGGCGTGTCGCGCGAGGGGATCTGGGAACGGCTGGCCGCGGTGCCGGATCACCGTTCGCGGCGGGGTCGGATCTACCCGCTGTCGTGCCTGGCGGCGGTGTGGCTGTGCGCGTTGACGGCGGCGGGGCATGATCGGGTGGCTGCGGTCACCGAGTGGCTGCGCGACACCACCAGCGTCGACAGCAAGAGCAACGAGACTACCGCGTTCCGCCCTCTGCTCGAACGCCTCGACCTGACGGGGAAGATCCTGACGTTCGACGCGATGCACACCGTGCGGGCCAACCTCGACTGGCTGGTCACCGAGAAGAATGCCCACTACTTTACCGTGATCAAGGGTAGCCAGCCGATGTTGAAAGACGTCCTGGCCGCCCTGCCCTGGGCCGACGTCCCGACCGGCGACACCACCCGTGACCACGGCCACGGCCGGGACGAGACCCGCACCCTCGAGGTCGCCACCGTCGCCGGCCTCGACTTCCCGCACGCCACCCAGGCGATCAGG
>NZ_CDWRCM010000124.1:8463-8860 GCF_977927585.1 Frankia sp. CcWB2
ATCCACCGCTGGCGCAAGGAGAAGGACAAGGCCCCGACCTGCGAGACCATCTACATGATCATCGGCGTCACCGCCGAACAGGCCGAACCCGCCCTGCTCGCCGACCTTGCCCGCGGCCATTGGCACATCGAGGTCAAGCAGCATTATGTCCGAGACATGACCTTCGGTGAAGACGCCAGCAGCAGCCGGACCGGCCGTGTCCCGGCAGCCCTCGCGATCTTCCGAGGCGCCGCGATCAACGCGATCCGCCGCGCTGGCTACCGCTACATCTCCTCCGGCCGCCGCGCCCACAAGAAAGCCACCGCCGCTCTCGAGCTCCATGGCTTCCCATGGCAAACCGGACAGACGGGAGACACCGCCGATTCCTGGACAGGTCACTCAGATCGCGAACATGCCG
>NZ_CDWRCM010000124.1:9145-11711 GCF_977927585.1 Frankia sp. CcWB2
AGGAAGCCAGAGGAAGCCAGGGGTTCGGGTCCCCGGGCCCCTACCCAGCTGACACGCTCGCAGACCCGCGGGTCCGGCCCCCGTCGCTGCGCGAGAAGCAGGCGTGAAACGAAGTTTCGATACATCCTTGATAGGAAATGTCCATCCATCGTTCATTGGAACATTGTTCCGTGCGGCTAGGTTCGTGGACGTGACGATCAGGCCCAGTGAGGCCGGCATGGCGAGCGTTGCTGACGCGCCACCTGGCACCCTTGCCGAACTGGTGCGGGGGCCGCCACGGTCGTCCATGCGTGCCTGAGTCCTGGGTCCCAGGGCCCCCAGGCAGCAAAGATCGCTCTAGCTCAAGATCTTTTGCTGCTCGCCCTCGGTTCGATCACCTACCCGAAGACTAGCTTCAACGACCCAACCCAAGCCGCCAACCTTGGAGCAGCGACATGCTAGCAGCGGGCCATTCAACAGTGCAGTCCTCTCGCGACGTCGATACCGCACTGCGCGCCTGGACCCAGCCCGGACAGCTATACCGCGGGCAGTTGCACTGCCACTCGACCGACTCGGACGGACTTCTGAGCGTCGAAGAAGTAATAGCTACATACCAGGCCGCCGGCCACAACTGGATCGTGCTTTCCGACCACTATGAAGCCACCTACGACTGGCGACTAGCCGACACCACGGCGTTCTCCTCCGAGGAGTTCACCGCGATCGTCGGTGCGGAACTAAGCTCCGCCGCCTGGACCGACCGTCACTGCTATTGGGTTACCGCCGCAGGGCTCCCACTGGACTTCGCCCCACCGCCGGACGACAGCCCCGCCGCCCACGTCGACGCCATCATGCGTGCCAAAGATGCCGGAGCATTTCTGGTGCTGCTACACCCCGGGCTCAACAACCTACCGCTCGGTGCCGCCGACACAATTTCTGGGCTTCATGCAGTCGACGCAGTCGAGATCTACAACCACAGCATGGCCACCATGTTGCCGCACGGTGCTGACGGCAGCTACTTTTACGACGGCCTACTCGAAGCCGGCCACCGACTCTTCGTCGACGCCAGCGACGACGCCCACTTTGAGCACCCCGACAGCCACGGTGGAGGCTGGCTACAAGTACGAGCCGAGCGCAACAGCCCGGACGCGATCCTCCAATCGCTAAAGGCAGGGGCCTACTATGCAACCCAGGGTCCAGAAATCACCGCGATGTCGGTTCGCGGCAACCAGCTTGACGTCCATACCAGCCCGGCACGCGCAATCGTGCTCGCCGGCGGCGGAGACCAGTGGCTGAACATGCAACAACAGCTCCCGACCCCTCATGAGCAGATTACATCAGCCACATTTGATCTCAGTTCCTTTAGTGGCAAGTACTGCCGCGTTACCGTTGTCGCCCCCGATGGCCGCTGCGCCTGGAGTAATCCATTGTGGCCATAACGAGCTCTTCTTGAGGTCGGCGACGTCCTCACCGAGTGTCGTAGCTCGTATCTCCGCGTCTGATCTCGAGAAAGGCTATCTTCATGCGTGGACGTGTCGTCACCGCCGACGGGCGGGCCTGTCCCGGTGTGCTCGTCAGCGACGGCCGTACGGTCACCACCAGCGCGACGGACGGGACGTTCTCGCTGGCCGCGGCGGGGCCGTTCGTGTTCCTTACCCGCCCCGCCGGCTATGCCGCCGACCGCTGGTTCGCCCCGGCCGCCGAGGAGTCGGTGACGTTCACCCTCACCCCCGTCCCGGTTGCCTTCCCGTACCGGTTCGTGCACGTCTCCGACCTCCACCTCCGCGATCCGGCACTGGACCACACGCTGTTCTCACGGCCGGCGGAGCTGGGGTCGGCGCAGGCGTTGTCGGAGTTCCTCGCGAGGGTCACGGAACGCGCCGGGGAGGTGTCATCGGTGATCGTGACCGGTGACCTCACCGATTTCGGCAGCGATGAGGAGTTCGAGTTGCTGCGCGGGGCGGTGAGCACCAGCCCGCTGCCGGTACACCTGCTGCCCGGCAACCACGACCACATCGCGAACAACCCCGGGCTGTTCGACATGCGGATCACCCGCACCGGCTACCTCATGCATTCCGCCGATCCCGCCGGCTACGAACGTAACCTGGGCCCGCGCTGGTACTCGTTCGATCTGCCCGGGCTGCACGTGGTCGCGCTGGACTGGCTCACCCACGAACTCGGGCTCGACCACGAGGCGCAGGACGCCTGGCTACGCGCCGACCTGGCATCGATCCCGCCGCAAACCCCGTGGATCCTGCTGTCCCACGACCAGCCGTGGCGTTCCGTCCTGGACGGGCTGCCACGCCCCCCCGCCGCGACGTTCTCCGGGCACCGGCACGTCTCCCGGGTGGTCGAGGTCGACGGCACCCTGCACGTGAGCACCCCGACCGCGCTATTCGGGTCGCTGGACTACACCCCCCCGTCGTTCCGGGTCGTCACTTGGGACGGGCAGAAAATCACCCTGCATACCCGGGCGGTGGCACCCACAGGCCTGGAACGGTCCACCTTCGAGATACCCGACCCGCCCCGCCACCCACCGCACGCCGCCACGGCAGTGGTGCGCTGGCGCCACCAGCTGACCGGGGCCGGG
>NZ_CDWRCM010000124.1:12255-12786 GCF_977927585.1 Frankia sp. CcWB2
ACCGGGCCCCGGCCCGCCTCGACGGCGACGAAGTAATCATCGGGGTCAGGCACGAGGACCGCCCCGCCGGAGCCGTCGAACTGCTCACCCTCGCGGACGGTTCCCGCCGCTGGCTGGCCGAGCTGGGTTCCTCAGTCAAAGGCACCCCGGCGGTCTTCGCCGATTCGGTGATCGCCGTCGAGGTGGTCGGCGACGTGGTGAGCCTGGACCGTGCCACCGGGACGGAACGCTGGCGGGTACCTTCCCCCGACCCGCTGCGGTTGTTCGCCTGGACCGACCCGGTGGTGGCCGGCGGGCTGGTCGTGGTCGGTGACCTCTCACACCTGCGCGCGCTGGACGCGGCGACCGGCGAACTGCGCTGGGAACGACACGACCTGGCCCCCTACCAGACCCTGGTCGGGCACGCGACCCCCCTCATCGCCGGGGACACCCTGATCGTCGGCAGCTGCCCGCTCCCCCGCGGGATGATCGGCCTCGACCTACACACCGGCAGCACCCGCTGGGGACCCGCCGGCGGCGACGGCGAACTCG
>NZ_CDWRCM010000124.1:13146-14312 GCF_977927585.1 Frankia sp. CcWB2
GGCCCGTTCGCCATGACCAGCTGCACCCGCACCCCACACCCCGTGTTCGCCCCACCCACCCTGCTCGGCGACACACTCGTACTCCCCGGCCTCGACGGCGTCCTACGCCTCCTGGACGCCCAATCCGGCCAGGCACGACACGAAACACCCCTCGGCGCCCCCATCGCCGCACCACTCACCACCGCCGGCGACCTGGCCATCGCCGTCACCGTGGACGGCACCGTCCTCGCCCTCGACACCAAAACCCTGACAACTCGGGCTGGTTCGCCACTGCCGAGCAGGCGTGAAACGAGGTTTCTATAAACATGATTTCTGTGATGCGTTTGTCGTGGCTGGCAACGTTCTGATTTGGCACCGCATTTAAGTCGAGCATTTTAGTGAGAGGGGTCTTCCATGTGTGGATGTGTGTTTGTCTTCGGCGGGCGAGCATGCCCCGGTGTGGTTGCCGTCGGCGCCCTGCCGGTGGCGGGGTGGGGTGGGGAGAACGTCGATGTTCCCGGTGTGCGGGGCGTGCGGGGGCTGGCTGGGGTGGGTTCGGCGTGAGTGTGGAGGCGCCGGTCGTGTTGGAGGTGCGTGATGTTCACAAGAGGTTCGGGCATGTGCGGGCGTTGCGGGGGGCGAACCTCACGGTTCGTCGCGGCGAGATCGTGGGCCTGGTCGGTGACAACGGCGCGGGCAAGAGCACGCTGACCAAGGTTCTTTCGGGTTGGCATCGCGCCGATCAGGGTGAGGTTTTCGTCGATGGCCGGCCGGTGCGGTTGGCCGGTACCGGTGACGCGCGGAGGCTGGGAATCGAGATGCTCTATCAGGATCTCGCTCTTGCGCCTGAGCTTAATGTCGTGGCCAATCTTTTCCTGGGCCGGGAGGTGGTGGCGGCTGGTCTGGGTGGGCGGCTGGGTGTGTTGCGTAGGCGTGCGATGCAGCAGCAGGCCGGGCGGATCCTTGCGGACCTGGGTGTTCAGTTGCCGAGTCTCGAGGTTCCGGTGCGGCAGTTGTCCGGCGGTCAGCAGCAGATCATTGCTGTTGCCCGGGCGCTTGCGTGGGCGCGGAAGGTGGTGTTGATGGATGAGCCGACGGCGGCGCTTGATGTTCGGGCGACCGATCAGGTGGCCGGTCTGGTTCGGGGAGCGGCGGCTCGGGGGGTGTCGGTGGTGATGATCAGCCAT
>NZ_CDWRCM010000125.1:0-12425 GCF_977927585.1 Frankia sp. CcWB2
GTCAGCAGGAGTCTGCCGGGGCAAGGGTGGGTCGTTGCATCTGACGGATTTCTCGGTGGGCAGCCTTGGTGAGTCGGGGATTGTTGGTGGGAGTTTGCCGATTGCGGTTGGAGCAGGATTGAGCGCGAAGATGCGCGAGACAGGTCAGGTATGTTTGAGCTTTTTTGGTGATGGCACTGCGAACGCTGGTCCGTTTCACGAGGCGTTGAATCTGGCGGCGATTTGGGCTGTGCCGACGGTTTTTCTCTGCGAGAACAATGGTTATGCGGTAACGTCCCCAATTCAGGAGGCGATGGCAGTGGAGAATGTCGCCGACCGGGCGGCGGCCTATGCGATGCCGGGCGCCTGCGTTGATGGTCAGGATGTGCTGGCGGTGTATGCGGCGGTTTCGGCGGCGGCGGCGCGTGCTCGTTCCGGAGGCGGGCCGAGCCTGGTTGATGCGAAGACGTATCGCTTCCGTGAGCACGTCGAGGTCGTCGACTCGCAAGGGAGCTTGCCGCGCTACCGCTCGCCAGAGGAGGTGGAGGAGTGGCGGGCGCGGGATCCGATCGTGTTGTTCCGGGAAGAGCTCCGTAGCCGTGGGGTACTGACTGGCGAGGATGCTGTGCACCTGGAAGCCGAGGTGGCCAGGGAGATGGAGGGAGCTATCCTTTTTGCCCAGGAAAGCCCACTTCCCGAGCCCGGTGAGGCGTTCGAGGACGTGTTCGTCAACCCGATTGCGATCAGGAGCCGGTGATGGGCACTGAGGTGCGGGAAACGACACAGCTGACGTATTTCGATGCGACTCTTGCGGCGATTGCTGAGAAGATGCGCCACGATCCGTCGGTGTTCTTTATGGCTCAGGATTTGCGGGCCAACCTGTATGGCCGTTTCCCTGTTGATGAGTTCGGTAAGGAGCGTATTCGGAATCTACCGATCTCGGAGGCGGCTTCCGTCGGTGTCGGCGTGGGGGCAGCATTGACGGGTCTCCGTCCGGTGATCGATATGGCGTGCTCGACATTTCTGTACTCGGCGATGGATCAGATAGTGAATCAGGCGGCGAAGATCCGCTATATGTCGGGTGGGCAGGCGAAGGTACCGCTACTGCTGCTTGTGCCAGTCTTCTATGGTAATTCGGAAGCCGCCCATCACGCGGATCGTCCGTTCGCGCTGTTCGCCAACAGCCCGGGCTTGAAGATCGTCGCTCCGAGCACTCCGTACGACATGAAGGGGCTGACAACGGCAGCGATTCGTGAGGACGATCCGGTGCTGCTGTTCAGGGACGCTACGCTGTTCGAAATGCGGGGCCCGGTCCCGGATGAAGACTACGTGATTCCACTTGGCTTGGCGGATATAAAGCGTGAGGGGACTGACGTGACGGTGGTTGCGATCGCTGGTGCTGTCAGAGTCGCTCTTGCTGCTGCGCAGAGGCTTGAGACAGAGGGGATCTCGGTCGAGGTCGTCGACCCGCGCTCGCTCGTTCCATTGGATTACGAGACGATCAACGCTTCGGTTGAGAAAACTGGCCGGGTCGTCGTCGTCGATCCGGCACCCCGCACCTGCAGCTTCGCGAGCGAGCTTGTCGCCTCGCTCGCCGAGGAGCGATTCTGGCGGCTGATGGCGGCTCCGGTACGAGTGACGGCTGCAGATGTACCGACACCGTTTAGCCCGCCCCTTGGGGGACGTAATGAAGTAACAAATACGTGATCGAGAGCATCATCGCAGGTCACAGGCCTGTGGAGGGTTCGAAACGCGCAAGTTATTTCATTTCGACTCCTTGAGCGGCAGACACTGCTTGACGTCGAGCAGGTAGCGCAAGCGGTACGCCGTGTCGTCTCGGAGAAGCTGGTAGGCAGATGACGCGGTGGCGTTCGCGGTGGACGAGAATCCTCAACGACCTCGTGTCATCTCTGCCTCAACGCCTTTCGCGCTGACCGAATGTCGTCTGCGCTCGTGAGCACTGTCTTGAGAGGGAGCCCAATGGAACTGCCGGCCCGTTCGGTGGAGGAGTGATGCTTGTTCAGCTTCGTCACGAGACGCGCGATAACTCTTCCTTGCCCTGCAGCTCAGTCGCCACGCGACATCACGGAACGCTCACTCTATCGACGGGAGGCATGCCATGACGACGGATGACCCACATGGCGTCAAGAATCGCGGTCGGATCATCTGGACTATGGGGGACTACCAGCTGATCGCCGACCGGCAGCTACCCATTGCCGAAGCGCTGTGCGACTGGGCCGGAGTGCGGGCGGGCCAGCGGGTTGTCGACGTGGCCACCGCCACCGGGAACGTAGCGCTAGCCGCGGGCCGACGGGGCGCGCTGGTCACCGCCGTCGACATCACGCCGCGGATGGTGGAGCTGGCCCGGGCCCGGGCCCAGGAGGCCGGGTTGGAGATCACCGTCCTCGAAGGCGATGCCGAGGACCTTCCCTTGTCGGACGCCAGCTGCGACGTGGCTCTCTCCGCCTGCGGCATCTGGTTCGCACCGCGACCCGACGCGGCCACCGCCGAGGTCCACCGAGTGCTGCGGCCCGGCGGCCAGGTTGGCCTGGCGAACTTCACCCCTACCGGGTTCATGGGCCGGCTCAACGCGATCATAAAGCGTCGCCTCCCCCTCCCCGAGAGCCTGCCCGAGCCCAATGAGTGGGGAGTGCGCGACGTCGTGCTCCCCAGGCTCACGCCCTACTTTCACGACATCGAGTGCATATCCGCGTGTATCAGGTACTCCTTCCCGACAGCGGCGGCCGCCGCGGACTTCTTCCTCCGTTACTCCCCGCCCCACGTCGCCGCCCTGATCTCGCTGGACCCACCGGCCGCGCGGGAATTGCGACAGGAGATCGAGAGCTGTTTCACTGAGAATTCCGTGGTGGCGGACCGGGTCGAGCTCGACGCTGAGTATCTGCTTGTACGGGCCCAGGCGCGCTGACCGGTCGACCATGGACATGGCGGGGTCAAATGGGCGTAGCAACGTCTCGATATGATGATCGCTTTGGCGTCGAGGGACTGGATGGTGGAGCCGAGGGACTGATGGTGGATGGGCCGGCGGGAGCAGTTGACAATCGAGGAGCGGGAGGTAATTTCCCGAGAGCTGGGTCGGAACCAATCGGCGCGGATCATCGCGAAGATGCTCGGCCGGCATCACTCGACGCTTTCACGGGAGATCGAGCGTAACGGCGGCGAGGAAGCATACTGGGCGGCGGACGCGCAGGCGCGTTGTGACGCGATGCGCGCGCGTCCGAAGGAACGCAAACTCGTCGCGTCGCCGCCGTTGCGCGACGAGGTCAACGCGGGCCTGGACGAGAAGTGGTCCCCGAAACGGATCAGCGAGAGAGTGCGTAAGGAGTTCCCCGATGACGAGAGCATGCGCGTGTCCCACGAGACGATCTACAAGTGGAGCCGCCTGCAGGACGGTGGGGAACTGCGAACCGAGCTGGAGATCATGCTGCCCAAGGGCTGGACTGGGTGGGTCAACCAGTCGTGCAGCACTGTGACCAGGGGGCAGGATCGTCGGCATGGTCAACATCAGTGAGCGGCCGAAGGAGGCCACCGACCGTGCCGTGCCCGGGTTCCGGGAGGGTGATCTCATTGAAGATCCACAGTGGCAGGCCGATCCGGTGCGGCCGGCCCGGCCCGTGGCGAGGATGGTGGGGTGCAGCGGGAGCAGCGTCGCGTGCGGGTCGAACAGTTTCGCCGACAGTTTCGGCGTCTCGGTGACCGGGCCGGGGTCGGAACAGGGGCCGGGGACCGGGCGGAGCTGGCCCGGATGCTGCGGGCGGCGCTCGGGGAGCGACCGACCACGGCCGGGTCGATGGTCGCTGGCACCAGTGTGGATCATGATCGAGCGGTCCGGCCCATGGTCGACGCCTCGGCCCGGCGCCGGGCCGAGTACTCCTCCGACGCCTCGAACTACCGGGTGCCACCCGCGGTCGTGGTGTTCCCCCGGGAGGTCGAGGACATCCTGGCGATCGTGGCGGTTTGCCGGTCCACCGCGACCCCGCTGACCACCCGGGGAGCGGGCACCTCCATCGCGGGCAACGCCGTGGGCCCCGGGGTGGTGATGGATCTCAGCCGCCACCTGCACCGCGTCATCTCCCTGGACCCGGCCGCCCGCACCGCGAGCGTGCAGCCCGGGGTCATCCTGGACAGCCTCCAGGCGGCGGCTGGCCGGCACGGGCTGCGATTCGGTCCGGATCCCTCCACCCATGCCCGCTGCACCATCGGCGGCATGATCGGCAACAACGCCTGCGGCGCACGGGCGATCGCCTACGGCCGGACCGCCGACAACATCGTCGACCTCGACGTGCTCGACGGCACGGGACGTCGGCTGCGGGTCGGCCCGGGTGGCTCCGGGCGTTCGGGTGGCTCCGGGCATCCGGCAGTCCCCGGGCTCGACGACCTCGTCCGGGCCAACCTGGCGGTCCTGCGCACCGAACTCGGCAGGTTCCCCCGCCAGGTCTCCGGCTACTCGCTGGAGCACCTGCTGCCCGAACGCGGCGGCGACCTGGCGAAGGCACTGGTGGGCTCCGAGGGCACCTGCGTGGTCGTGCTCGGGGCGACCGTCCGCCTCGTCCCCCGACCGGCCGCGACCGCGATGGTCGTGCTGGGCTATCCGGACATGCCGGCCGCCGCGGACGCCGTGCCGCTGCTGTTCCCGCACGCTCCGCTGGCGGTGGAGGGCATGGACGCGCGCCTGGTCGACATCGTGCGCCGGCACCGGGGACCGCGGGCCGTACCGGAGCTTCCCGCCGGCACCGGCTGGCTGTTCGTCGAGGTCGGTGGGGCGAGCCCGGCGGAGACGCTCGCGGCCGGCCGGGCGTTGGCGGCCGCCGCGGGCACGAGGGCCACCCGGGTGCTGCCCACCGGCCCGCAGACCCGCGCCCTCTGGCGGATCCGCGAGGACGGCGCGGGTCTCGCCGGGCGGACCGCGGCGGGGGAACCGGCCTGGCCCGGCTGGGAGGACGCGGCCGTGCCGCCGCAGCGCCTGGGGGCCTACCTGCGTGACTTCGAGGACCTGCTGCGTGCGCACCGGATCGACGGGGTGCCGTACGGACACTTCGGGGACGGCTGCGTGCACATCCGGCTTGATCTACCGTTGGCGGACGCCCCGGGGCGCCTGCGCCCGTTCCTGACCGAGGCCGCCGACCTGGTCGCCTCCTACGGCGGCTCGATATCCGGTGAGCACGGGGACGGCCGGGCCCGCGGTGAGCTGCTGGCCAGGATGTACTCGCCGGCCGCGCTCGGCGTCTTCGCCGGTTTCAAGGCCCTGTTCGATCCGGACGATCTTCTCAATCCGGGTGTGCTGGTCCGGCCGAGGCCGATCGACGCCGACCTGCGCCTGCCGGCGGCTCGCCCGCTGCCCGCCAGCGGCGGATTCGCCTTCACCGCCGACGCGGGGGAGTTCGGGCGGGCCGTCCACCGCTGCGTCGGGCTGGGCACCTGCCGGGCCGACACGCCGGCGGCCGGCGGCTTCATGTGCCCGTCGTACCTCGCGACGCGCGACGAGAAGGATTCCACCCGCGGCCGGGCCAGGGTGCTGCAGGAGATGGCGAACGGCTCGCTGGTCCGCGGAGGTGCCGGGGGCGCCCGGGCCCCGGAGGTGGCCGAGGTGCTCGACCTGTGCCTGTCGTGCAAGGCGTGCGCGCGCGACTGCGCGGCCGGGGTGGACATGGCGACGTACAAGTCCGAGGTGCTGTTCCGCGCCTACCGGCATCGGCTCCGGCCGGTCAGCCATTACGTGCTCGGCTGGTTGCCCCGCTGGGCCCGGGTCGCCGGGCGGGCGCCACGCCTGGTCAACGCGGTGCTGGCCGGACCGGCGGTGCGACGGCTGCTGCTGCGGGTGGGGGGCATGGACGTGCGCCGCGAGGTGCCGGCCTTCGCCAGGCAACCGTTCAGCCGCTGGTGGCGCGAGCACGGCGGCCCGGACCGGGGAAACGGGTACCTGGCTGACGGGCGGCCGGCCCACAGACGCGAGGCCCACAGCCGGGAGGTGGTGCTGTGGATCGACACGTTCACGGAGGCCTTCTCCCCCGAGGTCGGCCGAGCCGCCGTGGCAGTGCTGGCGGACGCCGGCTACCGGGTGATCGTGCCGCCGGGCCCCGCGTGCTGTGGTCTCACCTGGATCACCACCGGCCAGCTCGACGGCGCGCGCCGCCGGTTGCGGGCGACCGTCGACCGCCTCGCGCCGTACGCCCGGGCCGGGACGCCGATCGTCGGTCTGGAACCGTCCTGCACGGCGGTGCTGCGCGGCGACCTCGTCGAGCTGCTCGCGGGCGACCCCGCCGCCGCGCTGGTCGCCGGTGCGGTGCGTACCCTCGCCGAGCTGCTCGGCGACACCGTCGGCTGGACTCCGCCGCGCCTCGACGGGGTGCGCGTCCTCGCCCAGCCGCACTGCCACCAGCACGCGGTCATGGGATTCGCCGCCGACCGCGGCCTGCTGGCGGTGGCCGGCGCGGACGTCACCGTCCTCGCCGGGTGCTGCGGCCTGGCCGGCAACTTCGGCATGGAGGCCGGGCACTACGACGTGTCGATGGCGATCGCCGCCCGCACCCTGGGCCCGGCGATCGCCTCGGCTCCCGCGGGCACCGTGCTGCTCGCCGACGGATTCTCCTGCCGGGCCCAGGCCGAACACGTCGCCGCCCGGCGCGGGCGGCATCTCGCCGAGCTGCTCGCCGAGCATCTCGCCGGGCTCAGATCTCCACGGTGAAGACCGTCGCCGGCAGGCCGCCACCGTCGGCGACCGCGGACGGGCCGGCCGGGTTGCCGGCCAGCTCCCCCCGGGGAACGGCGAGCACGACGACGGGGTGGTTACGGGCGAGCTTCGCGACCAGTGGCCGGAGCCGGGCGACCTCCACCCGGGTGTGGCCGACCTGCACGACTCCCGTCATCCCGCCATCGAGGCGGACGAATCCGTCGGGAACGTGCGACCCGGTGTGCAGGGCGGCCTCGTTCTCGTGCCGCCACTGTCGCTCGCTGATCCAGGCCAGCACCCGCGACCCGCCCACCCCGGCGTTCTCGATCCGCAGCCGGGCGCGGGCGACCATGGCGTGGCGCACGGCCCCCGCCGCGCTCGTCGCCGCCCCGTCGGATTCCAGCTCCATCGAACTGGCCAGCCGGGTGCCCTCGGCGGTGAGCCGTACGAGCCGGCCCTGGCCGGCGAGTACGGGATCGGCGGAGGCGACTCCGGCGTTCTCCCATCGCTTCACGACGGCGCGAGCCGCGTTCTTGGAGATCGGGTGTTCCGGGCCGAGAATCTCCGAGATGTCCGATTCGAAGGCGGCTCGCATGTCGAAGATCCATTCGAGGACGTGGAGATCCCGTTGGTTGAGGCGAACGTGCCCCCTGTCCGCTCTGCTCTTGCGAGGCTGGTCTGACACCGTGCTCCCTGGGGTTTATGGCTGGGAAGTCTATGGGCGCGGGGTTCTGCGGTCGTGATTGTCGTCAACCCGGCCGGGGTGGTTCCACGTGTTGTCGCGATGTGCCGCTCCGTGGGGCCGGGACTTGTGGCCCTATGGAGTCGAAATGAAATAACTTGCGCGTTTCGAACCCTCCACAGGCCTGTGACCTGCGATGATGCTCTCGATCACGTATTTGTTACTTCATTACGTCCCCTATAGGGCCGGGCGGTACCGGTCAACCGGGTTGCCCGGAAGTGTCGGGAAGCGTGCCGGTGGAGTGCGGTGTGGCACGGGCGCACCCGGCTTAGCGGGGAGACCGTGTCTCGGAGTGCTCCTGGTGGTCACCCGCCCCCGTCCGCCGACGGCCTGCGGTAATTTTTCGCCCGGCCTTATGACCGTAGGGCCCGGATCGGGCATGGGGTGCCGGTAGATGGCTCGATCCGGGACTTCTCTTATTCTGCTGCCTCTGGGGGAAATTTGTTATGATCACCACAGGAATGTGGCCGTGTGAATGTTGCACTGTATTGTCCGGAATTCGACGGATCGGGATTATCTCGGCACTGACCCGCGTTTCGCGGGTCAGTGGCCCCGGGGGACCCGATGACCTCGACCGGTCAGGGGGGTAGGACCGATCAAGAAAGTAGGGCCGATCGGGGGAGCCGGACCGGGCCGGAGGGCGGACCGGACGACCGCACGGGCCTGCTCCGCCTGCCCGTTCTGCCGCATCCCCGCCCCCCGCTGGAGCGTCCCGAGCGGACGGGCGGTTCGGCCGCGGAACCGGTCGGTCCCCGGGTGGACGTCGGTCCCCGGGTGGACGTCGGGCCACAGGTGTCGGTCGTGATACCCACCCGCAACGAGGCGCACAACGTCGAACCGCTGCTGCGGCGCCTCGACGATGCGCTGCACGGCCTGTTCGGAGAAGTGATCTTTGTTGACGACTCCGACGACGGAACACCCGAGGTCATCGCGCGCGTCCGCCCCTCGATGCGGTTACCGGTACGGGTGCACCATCGGACCCCGGCCCAGCGGGTCGGCGGGCTGGGGGCGCGGTCAGCGAGGGCTTCGCGCTCTGTGCCGCACCCTATGCGGTGATCATCGATGGGGACCTCCAGCATCCGCCGGAGACCATCCCGGCGCTGCTCGGCACCGCCGTGGAACATGCCGCCGACGTGGTGATCGGCAGCCGGTACGTGTCCGGCGGCAGCGCATCGGGGCTCGCTGGAAGCATGCGGCACCTGGTCTCGACGGGGTCCAACCGGTTGTGCCGGTGGGTCTTCCCCCGTCGGCTGCGCGGCGTCTCGGACGTGATGAGCGGCTTCTTCCTGGTGCGGGTTGCCGTCGTGGACCGGGCCGGCCTGCGACCGGACGGCTACAAGATCCTGCTGGAGCTGCTCGTCGCGTCCGGACGGCTGCGTGTCCGCGAGATCGGGTACGCCTTCGCCGAGCGGCACGCCGGGACCTCCAACGCCTCGCTGACCGAAGGCGCCCGCTTCGCCCGGCGGCTGTTCGCGTTGCGGGTTCCGAAGCCCGCGCGCTTCGCCCTGGTCGGGGCGTCCGGGACGGTGCCGAACCTGCTTGGCACCGCCGTGCTTCACCACGTCGGCCTGCACTACCTGGCCGCGGCGATCGTCGCGACCCAGATCGCCATCGGCTGGAACTTCCTCGGCTGCGAGCTCCTGGCCTGGGACCGGGAGACGGGTTCCCGGCTGCGTCGCTATCCGGCGTTCGCGCTCATCAACAACCTCGATCTGGTCATCCGGCTGCCACTGCTCGCGGTGCTGGTCGGGCGATGGCATCTCGGCGTCGGCATCTCGACCCTGATGTCCCTGGCCGCCGCGGTGATCGTCCGATACCTGGTGGTGGATCGGCTGGTGTACCGGCGACGGGCGGTGCCTGAGCGGGCGGTGCCTGAGCGGGCGGCGTCGCCGTCGCGCGGAAGGCCGTCGGAGGACGGGGTGCCCGGTGCGGTTTCGTAGCCCACCCGCCGGTGACGGCGTACGCCTCGGCGCCGACGGGGTCCTCATCCGGCTGTTCTGTTCCGGGCATGTGCAGCTCCCCGACGGGCGGATCCTGCTTGCCGGCGGCACCTTGGCGTATTCCACGCCAACGACGAACTACAAGGGAATGGCGAGGAGCTAATTCGCCGATACCACGGTCGCCGAGTACGTGGCCGACCTCCCGAAGCTCGTCGCGGCGAACTGACCCTCCATCCAGGCCGGGGACCGGACCCGCCGCGGTGTCGCCCGCCCGCGGTGCTCCGTGCCCACCCCTTTCAGGCAGGTACAGGTGACATCCGATTCTGATGCTGATTCCGATTCCGAAGTCCCGCGTGCGCGGGCGCTCCCCCGCGGTGCGCGTCGGCAGGCCCGTGCGCACCGAGCTCCCCGCGTGCCCCGACGCTCACCTCGGCCGTGGATCGCAGTGGCCGCGAGGTGGGGGCCGCGAGGTGGGGGGCCGCGGGGTGGGGGCCGCCCTGCACACCACGTCGGCCCTCGTGCTGTCCGAGCTGGCCGGTCTCGACGGGAGCACGTCCTACCTCCTGCCCGGAGCACTCGCGATCGTCCTGCCTCGGATGTTCGGCCGGGGTGGCCGGGGCCGGCGGATCCCGTGGCTCGCCCGGCTCGCGTGCGAGTCGGGCGGCTGGTACGTCTACATGTTCGCCGGTTCGCCGGACATCAGGCTGGTCTCGTACGGCGGTCCGCGCCTGGGCCAGCCGTTCGCCGTGGTGCTGGGCGCGGTGGCGGCGGTGACCGGCGGCTTGGTCCTGTCCCGTCGGTTCCGGGCGCGGGCCCGCGGGTCGACCCCCGGCGCCAGCCGCCGGCGCCGCTGGGTGTGGGCGCTGGTCAGCGTGCCCCTCGCGGTGACGCTGGGGGTGCGTGCGGCCGAGCATCACCACGTCGTGCTGCTCGCCACATGGACGATCGTCTCGCTGCTGATGCTGCTGGTCGCCAGCCTGACTCTCGTGCGCGGCCAGTACAGCTGGCAGCGCCCCGAGCGGGTGCATCACGTGGACCTGACCGGCAACCTCGCGCCCCGCAACCGCTTCTCGCTCATCGTCCCCGCCCGCGACGAGCCGGTGCTCGGGCGGACCCTGACCCAGATTCTTGCCGGCGACTACCCCCACGACCTGGTGGAACTGGTCGTGATGGTGTCCCATGACGAGGTCGACCAGGAGACCCGGCGGGTCGCCGAGGAGATCGCTGGCCGGCATTCCAACGTGCGGGTCGTCGCGCCCGAAGGCAGCCGGCGTAGTAAACCCCTGTCCCTGGAGGACGCCCGCCGGCACTGCACCGGAGACCTGGTCGGCGTCGTCGACGCGGAGTCCCTGATCGCCGGGGGACTCCTGCGTTACGTGAACACGCTGGCCCTGCGCCACGCCGACGTCGGCATCTTCCAGGGCGGCGTGCAGCTCATGAACGCGCGTGCCACGGCGTGGCGGCGCGCCGCGGACCACTCGCCGATGCGGGCGTTCCTCCACTGGTTGGACACGGGCACCTCCTGGTGGCGGGCCCGCAGCTGCCTCGAGTACTACATCTGGTTCATGTCGCGGCTGCGTTTCCAGGCGCGCGCGTTTCATCCCACTTGGCGGCAATACGGTGTTCATTCGGCGAACGGTGCTGGAAAGGCTCGGTGGGTGGGACGTCTCCTGCCTCACCGAGGACTGTGACCTCGGGGTGCGGGCCTCGGTCGCCGGAATCCCGACCGCGGTCTTCTACCACCCCGATCTGACGACCCGGGAGGAGACCCCGGAAAGCCTCACGAAACTCGTCGTCCAGCGCACCCGCTGGATGATGGGGTTCATGCAGGTCCTCTTCAAGGGGGACTGGCGGGCGCTTCCGGGAGCACGCCAGCGCATCATGGCGGTGGAGATGCTCACGATGCCGTTCTTCCAGGCACTCGCCGGCGTCCTGCTGCCGGTGTCGCTGGTCCTCACGTTGTTCCTGGCGGCGCCGACCGGTCTGGTCATCGTCTTCTGGCTTCCGTTCGGTGCGACCGTCATGACGGTCTTCTCCGAACAGGCGGCGTTCCGCGAGTTTGCCGAGGCGTACGGGCTCGATCTGCGTCGCTGGGACAGCGTGCGGCTCGTGCCCTGCGCCCCGCTGTACCAGCTCGCGCTTTCCGCCGCCGCAGTGCGCGCCACGGCCCGGTTGCTGCGTGGCCGGGTCGAGTGGGAGAAGACCTCCCACTCCGGGGCCCACCACAGCACCGCCTCCGGCCGCTTCGAGCTGGAGGCGGCGTCGTGACCGCACCCGACGCCGCGAACCCGTACCCCCGATTGCTCGGCCCGCAGACCGCCGTGACCTGGATCGCCGCCCGGGCCGGGGAGCTCGCCGGCCGACTGGTCGGCTGGGCCGGCGCCCGCCGCCGCAGCCTGCTCCTGCTCGCCGTGCTCCTGACGGTGGCGGCGGTGCTGCACGGTTATAACTTCGACGGCTGGCCGGGCCGCGTCACCGACGACGAGGGCACGTATGCCGCCCAGGCGTATTCGATGCAGTACTGGAACCGGATCGCGCATTACACGTACTGGTACGACCATCCGTTCGGCGGATGGCTGTTAATTGCCATCTACACGAAGATCACTGATGGTTTCAACCGGGCGCCGACGGCGGTCACCGCCGCCCGCGAGCTCATGTTCGGCGTGCATCTGGTGAGCTGCGTGCTACTGTACCGGTTCGGCCGGCTCCTCGGCCTACGACGGTTCTTCGCCGGCCTGGCCCTGCTCGTCTTCTCGCTTTCACCGCTCGCCCTGTGGTATCAGCGGATGGCGTTCCTCGACAACATCGCCGTGATGTGGCTGCTCGCCGCCCTGGTGTGCGCGGCGTCGCCGCGCCGCAGTGTCGCGGCGGCGGCGTTCGCCGGGATCTTCATGGCCTTCGCTTTCTGGTCGAAAGAAACCGTCCTGATCTTCCTCCCGGGGTTGTACGTACTGCTCCGGCAGAATCGTGATCCTCGTAACTGGCGATTCGTGCGGCGCAACTTCATGGGCTGCCTGATCGGCGTGTGCGGTATCTACATCCTGTATGCGGCCGCGAAGAACGAGCTGTTCGAGGG
>NZ_CDWRCM010000126.1:0-678 GCF_977927585.1 Frankia sp. CcWB2
TTTACGCCTGACGGGCGTCGACGAAGCGTTGCGCGCCTTCCTGGCAGCGTTGGATTGACACTGCCGTCGAGTGGTTGCGCGAGGGCCGATCACCCACCGTATTTATTCACACCCCGGACAGTGCCGACGCGCTACTACTCGCCCGCTGCTTCCACGATGACGTACGGGTACGTGTGCTTGAACTCGCTGCACTGCCTCAGCCGATACCGACCGAGCCTCTGACCCTCTTCTGATCCGGAGGGGCGAAGGCGCAGGGGGCGAGGATGAGGGATGATGCCAGGGTAGGAGGCGCTGCCGGTCCGGAGGTGGCTGGAGGGGACGGGGCGGATATGACCCGTCTTCTGTTCGTGGAGGACGAACCGCAGCTGCTGCGGACCATGCGGATCACCCTGCGCGCTCGGGGGTTCGAGGTACGCACAGCGGTGGACGGCCGGCACGCGCTGTCGGAGGCGGCGTCGTGCCCACCCGACCTGGTCATTCTGGATCTTGGCTTGCCCGACATGGACGGCGTTGAGGTTATCCAGGGGCTACGGGGTTGGACCGGGGTTCCCATCATCGTGTTGTCCGGTCGCGCCTCGGGTCACGACAAGGTGGCCGCGCTCGACGCCGGCGCCGACGACTACGTCACGAAGCCGTTCTCGATCGACGAGCTGCTGGCCCGGATCCGGGCCGTGACCC
>NZ_CDWRCM010000126.1:777-2335 GCF_977927585.1 Frankia sp. CcWB2
CCGCGCCGCCAGCGCGGAACCGGTGACCGTTGTCGACCTCGGCCGGTACCGGATCGACCTCGGGGAAAAGCGAATCAGCCCACGAGACAGCGCCGACGCCGACGCCGACGCCGACGCGAGCGCGGGCGCGGGCAGCGGTCGTGAGGGTCCATCCGCGACCGGTGGAGAGGACAAGCCGGACGGTCTACGCCTCACCCCGACGGAATGGCGGCTGCTGGAAGCACTGGTACGCTACCCCGGGAAGCTCATCAGCCATCAGCAGCTGATCAGCCAGGTCTGGGGTCCCGGCGTGGCGGACGACAGCTCCTCGCTCCGCCTCTACATCAACAAACTGCGTCGCAAGCTCGAACCCGACCCGGCCCGACCCCGCTACCTGACCACCGAACCCGGCCTGGGCTACCGCTACCAGCCGTAACCACCACGCCTCATTAGCACGCACAGTAGCGCCAGGACACCCTTCGCGGGGATCACCTGGACAAGACGGGGCGGACCGGCCTGCTCCCCGCCCGGGCGGCCGTCCGTGGACCACCGAGAGGTGTTCTGCGTCTCATCCGGGTTGCGCACACCGGGTTTTGCGCGGGTGCGGATCTCGTCCGGGCCGGATGCCGTGTGAGCACCGTGTTGAATTTTCGGGATTGGGCGTCATTGGACCGTTAGCTTCGCTGGTCCGCTGGCGGCAAGGGCTAGATACTGGCAGCTGCCATCAGGCCAGGACGCCAGCCAGGGCGGCGCATTTATTCCGATCTCATCCAAAGTAGAAGGCAGGAGTTCCGTGCGTGACGTTGTCTTCGTGCTGCTGACCCTTGCGGTGTTCGCGGTACTCGGGCTAACCCTCAAGGCAGTGGAGAAGCTGTGAGCGTGGAGAACATCGCCGGCCTGATCCTTGCCGTAGCCCTCGCGATCTTCCTCGTGGCGGCTCTGCTGTTCCCGGAGCGGTTCTAGATGGGCACGAACGCCGCGGGCGTCATCTTCATCGTCTCGATGGTGCTGGCTCTTACCCTGACTTACCGGCCATTCGGCGACTATATGGCCCGGGTGCATACGAGCGGGAAGCACCTGCGGGTGGAACGCGGTATCTACCGGCTGATCGGGGTGGATCCGGGCGCCGAGCAGCGCTGGTCGGTGTATGCCCGCAGCGTGCTGGCGTTCTCGCTCGTCTCGGTGCTGTTCCTGTACCTGTTCCAGCGGGTGCAGAACCACCTGTGGCTGGCGCTGGGCCTGCCGGCGGTCAAGCCGGACCTGGCGTGGAACACGGCGGTCAGTTTCACCACGAACACGAACTGGCAGGCCTATTCGGGTGAGTCGACGATGGGCCATCTGGTCCAGATGTCCGGCCTGGCGGTGCAGAACTTCGTGTCCGCCGCGGTAGGTATCGCGGTGGCGATCGCGGTGGTGCGCGGCTTCGCCCGGAAGAAGACCGACCAGCTGGGCAACTTCTGGGTGGACCTGGTCCGCACCGTCGTGCGGATCCTGCTGCCGGTCTGCGCGCTCGCGGCGATTGTGCTGATCGCCGGCGGCGCGATCCAGAACTTCCACGGGAACACCACGGTCCCCACCC
>NZ_CDWRCM010000126.1:2895-11171 GCF_977927585.1 Frankia sp. CcWB2
GGCCGGGGGGGAGCAGGCGGTCACCGGGGGTCCGGTCGCCAGCCAGGAGGCCATCAAGGACTTCGGCACCAACGGCGGCGGCTTCTACAACGCCAACTCCTCGCATCCGTTCGAGAACCCGACCTCCTGGACGAACTGGTTCGAGATCTACCTGCTGCTGTCGATCGGGTTCGCGTTGCCGCGGACGTTCGGCAAGATGGTCGGCAGCACCCGGCAGGGGCTGGCGATCGTCGCGGTGATGGCGGTGCTGGCGCTGGGCAGTCTGGGAGCCAACGAGGTGTTCCAGGCGATCCACCACGACACGGTGCCGACAGCCGTCGGGGCGGCCCGGGAGGGTACGGAGACCCGGTTCGGTGTGCCGGACTCGGCGCTGTTCGCCACGGCCACGACGCTGACGTCGACCGGGTCCGTCGACTCGTTCCATGACTCGTACACCAGCCTGGGTGGCGCGACGCTGCTGTTCAACATGATGCTCGGCGAGGTCGCGCCCGGCGGCACCGGATCGGGACTCTACGGGATCCTGGTCCTCGCGGTGATCACGGTGTTCGTCGCGGGTTTGATGATCGGACGAACGCCGGAGTACCTGGGCAAGAAGATCGGCAGTCGAGAGATCAAGTTCGCCTCGCTGTATTTCCTCACGATGCCGGTCATCGTGCTGGTCGGCACCGGCCTGGCGATGGCGCTGCCGGGGGAACGGGCGGGGATGCTCAACAGCGGGCCGCACGGCCTGTCCGAGGTGCTCTACGCCTTCACCTCGGCGGCGAACAACAACGGCTCGGCGTTCGCCGGCATCACGGTGAACACCGACTGGTATAACACCGCGCTCGGCCTCGCGATGGCCTTCGGCCGCTTCCTGCCGATGGTCTTCGTGTTGGGGCTGGCCGGATCGTTTGCGAAACAGCAGCCGGTGCCGGAAACCGCGGGGACGCTGCCGACCTATCGCCCGCAGTTCGTGGGGATGCTCGTCGGCGTCACCGTGATCATCGTCGCTCTCACCTTCTTCCCGGCGCTCGCGCTCGGGCCGCTCGCGGAGGGTCTGCACTAGATGTCCACCTCGACCATTGCGGGTACGCCGGTTCCGGCGCCCGCGCCGACCCCGCCGCCGGCTCCCCGGCGGGTACAGGGGGGGCTGCTCGACCCGACGATGCTCCTGCGGTCGACGCCGGACGCGCTGCGCAAGCTCGACCCGCGCACGCTGTGGCGCAACCCGGTGATGTTCATCGTGGAGATCGGCGCGGTGTTCACTACTGTCCTGGCGATTCGGGACGAGACCGCGTTCAGCTGGCTGATCACGGTCTGGCTCTGGCTGACCGTGTTGTTCGCCAACCTCGCCGAAGCGGTTGCGGAGGGCCGCGGCAAGGCCCAGGCGGACGCGCTACGCCGCACCAAGACTGACACGATCGCCCACCGGCTGCGCGACGACGGCCGGCTCGAGGAGGTGCCCGCGCCGCGGCTGCGGCAGGGCGACACCGTCGTCGTCGAGGCGGGTCAGTTCATCCCCGGGGACGGCGACGTCATCGAGGGGATTGCCAGCGTCGACGAGTCGGCCATCACCGGCGAGTCCGCGCCGGTGATCCGGGAGTCCGGCGGTGACCGCAGTTCGGTGACCGGCGGCACCCGGGTGCTGTCGGACCGGATCGTCGTGCGGATCACTCAGAAACCGGGCGAGAGCTTCATCGACCGGATGATCGCGCTGGTGGAGGGGGCGAATCGGCAGAAGACCCCGAACGAGATCGCGCTGAACAT
The DNA here is from genome assembly GCF_977927585.1 of Frankia sp. CcWB2. Taxonomy (NCBI): domain Bacteria; kingdom Bacillati; phylum Actinomycetota; class Actinomycetes; order Frankiales; family Frankiaceae; genus Frankia; species Frankia sp. CcWB2. The sequence continues at coordinate 4,642 of NZ_CDWRCM010000126.1, forward strand.
CCTGCTGGCCGCCCTGGCGCTCACCTTCCTGCTCGCTGTCGCGACCCTGCAGCCGTTGGCGATCTTCTCGAAGGCGCAGCTGCCGGGCGTGCCGGACACCAGCGCGCTGAACGGCGACGGCCTGTCCGGGATCGTGATGGTGTCGCTGCTGGCCTGCCTGATCCCGACGACGATCGGCGCGTTGCTGTCCGCGATCGGCATCGCCGGCATGGACCGGCTGGTCCAACGCAACGTGCTGGCCATGTCCGGCCGGGCCGTCGAGGCCGCCGGCGACGTCAACACCCTCCTGCTCGACAAGACCGGGACGATCACCATTGGCAACCGGGAGGCGCGGGCCTTCGTCCCGGTCGGCGGCACGTCGGAGAATGACCTGGCCAGCGTGGCCCAGTTGTCCTCGCTCGCGGATGAGACCCCCGAGGGCCGCTCCATCGTCGTGCACGCGAAGAACACCTACGGCCTGCGGGAGCGTAGTCCCGGCGAGCTCAGCCACGCCCGGTTCGTGGCGTTCACCGCCCAGACCCGGATGTCCGGGGTCGACCTCGATGCGATCGATGGGGGGCCGAACCGGCAGGTGCGCAAGGGAGCGGCCAGCGCGGTGATCACCTGGGTGCGAGATCTTGGTGGCACCGTGCCCGCGGAGACCGGGGAGATCGTGGACGGCATCTCCGCTTCCGGCGGCACCCCGCTGGTCGTTGCCGAGGCCACCGATGGCGGCACGGCCCGCGTCCTGGGCGTGATCCAGCTCAAGGACGTCGTCAAGCAGGGCATGCGTGAGCGGTTCGACGAGATGCGCCGGATGGGCATCCGCACCATCATGATCACCGGTGACAATCCGCGGACCGCCCGGTCGATCGCCGAGGAGGCGGGCGTCGACGACTTCCTCGCCGAGGCCACGCCCGAAGACAAGATGGCCCTGATCAAACGAGAGCAGGCCGGCGGCAAGCTCGTCGCAATGACCGGCGACGGCACCAACGACGCCCCTGCGCTCGCCCAGGCCGATGTCGGCGTGGCGATGAACACCGGCACGTCGGCCGCCAAGGAGGCCGGCAACATGGTCGACCTCGACTCCAACCCGACGAAGCTGATCGAGATCATCGAGATCGGGAAGCAGCTGCTCATCACCCGCGGGGCGCTGACCACCTTCTCGATCGCCAACGACATCGCCAAGTACTTCGCGATCATCCCGGCGATGTTCGCGGCGATCTATCCCGGGCTGGACACGCTCAACCTCATGCGGCTGCACAGCCCGCAGTCGGCGATCCTCTCCGCCGTCATCTTCAACGCGCTCGTCATCCTCGCCCTGATCCCGCTGGCGCTACGCGGCGTCCGTTACACTCCGTCCAGCGCGTCGGCGATGCTGCGTCGCAACCTCTACATCTACGGCGTCGGCGGTCTGATCATCCCGTTCGTCGGGATCAAACTCATCGACCTTGTCATCCAGTTCATCCCGGGAGCCCGGTAACCATGCCTGCGACCCGACTTCCCTCCTTCGTGCGGCAGCATCTCGCCGCCTTCCGCGCACTGCTCGTGCTGACCGTGCTCACCGGCATCGCCTATCCGCTGGTCATCACGGCCATTGCGCAGCTTCCCGGGCTGAAGGACAAGGCGAACGGCTCGTTCGTCACGAACGCCAGCGGCCAGATCGTCGGTTCAGCCGAGATCGGCCAACTGTTCACCGACGACAAGGGCAACCCGATCCCCAAATACTTCCAGTCCCGCCCGTCGGCGGCCGGCGACGGGTACGATCCGACGTCAACGTCCGCGTCCAACCTCGGCCCGGAAGACATTGTCGACAGTTTCGACGACCCGGCCACCAAGGACGAGGACGAAAGCAGCCAGAGCCTGCTCACCCAGGTCTGCGCCCGCAGCAAGGCCATTGGTGACCTGGAAGGGGCCGACGGCCGGCGTCCCCTCTGCACCGCGAACGGCGTCGGCGCGGTCCTGTCGGTGTTCCGGACCGGCGGCACCACCGGACCGGTCACCCGGGCCGTCAGCATCAACGAGGAGTGCCCGGCCGCGCCCTTCGTCGCCACGTACCAGGGCGTCAAGGTCGAGTGCACCAAGCCCGGCGAGGACTACTCGGCCGGCATCACTGTGCCGATCAAGGGGCCGGGTAAGGGCACGGACAACCCGGTCCCGGCGGACGCGGTCACCGCTTCCGGTAGCGGCCTCGACCCCGACATCTCCCCGGCCTACGCCTACCTGCAGGTGAACCGGGTCGCGAAGGAACGCGGCCTCGACCCGGCCACGGTCCGCGCGTTGGTCCACGACCACGAAGACGGCCGGGCGCTGGGCTTCATGGGCGAACCCACGGTCAACGTCCTCGCCCTGAACCTGGCCCTCGACAAGACGACCAGGTAGCGGGACGCTCAGCCCCGAGGACACCCTCGGCGGAGGCCTCACGATGATTCGCGCCCTGCCTGCCGTACCGCCCGGTTCACTGCCGGGAGATGACGCGTGACCAGCGTGCTCGTGGTGGACGACGACCCACGGCTGCTCCGCGCGCTACACATCACCCTGCGCGCCCGCGGCTACCAGGTCACCGTCGCCGCGGACGGAAGCCGCGCGCTCGCCGCCGCCGCCGAACACGAACCCGACATCATCCTGCTCGACCTGGGGCTTCCCGACCTCGATGGCGTCGACGTCATCCACGCCCTGCGCGGCTGGACCGCCGCCCCGGTCATCGTGCTCTCCGGGCGCGCCGGCAGCAGCGATAAGATCGTAGCGTTGGACGCCGGTGCCGACGACTACGTCACCAAGCCCTTCCGGGTCGACGAACTGCTCGCCCGGCTGCGCGCCGTCGTCCGGCGCACCCCGCCGCCCACCGAACCGCTCACCGTCGCCCTGGGTGACTATCTGATCGACCTCGACGCACGGCGCGTCACCCGCAAACCCGACAGCGCACGCCCGGACGGCCCCGCCGAGGTCCGGCTCACCCCCACGGAATGGCACCTGCTCGACGTCCTGGTCCGCCACCCCGAAAAGCTACTGACCTACCGGGATCTGCTGCCCCGGGCCGGCGGTCCCGCCCCCAAGGAGCAGAGCCACTACCTGCGCCAGTACATCGGCCGGCTGCGCCACAAACTTGAACTCAACCCGGCACAGCCCCGCCACCTCATCACCGAGCCAGGCATGGGCTACCGGTTCCAGCCATGACCTCGTTGTCCAGCCATGACCTCATCGTCAAACTATGACCTCGTTGTCTGTTGACCGTCCCGCGATCTGAGGACCGCACCGCCCGCCGGCTGGGCGGACCCGCCGACCGTCGCGACCGGCAGCGTTACCACCATGGTCAGGCCCCCGCCGGGGGTGTCCTCCGGCGTCAGGGTGCCGCCCATCGCCTCCGTCAGGCCCCGGGAGAGCGCGAGGCCCAGCCCGATGCCGCTGTCGTTGTCGGTGTCGCCCAGCCGCTGGAACGGCGTGAACGCCTGGTCACGGTCCTCCGCGGGCAGTCCAGGCCCGCGGTCGATGACCCGCAGCTGGATCCGGTCGCGCAACGCACTAGCGGTGATCAGCGGGAGCTGGCCCGGGGGTGAATAGCGGGTCGCGTTGGATAGCAGGTTGGCGATCACCCGTTCCAGCAGCGCCGGGTCGGCGTAGGCCAGCGGAAGGTCGTCCGGGACCGTCACAGCCACGTCGCGAGCTGCCGGGCCCAGGTCGCGCAGCACGCCGGGAATCACGTCGTCGAGCCCGACCGGGGCGGGGAACACGCTCAGGCGTCCAGCCTGCAACCGGCTCATGTCGAGCAGGTTCTCCACCAGCCGGGCCAGATGGTCCAACGCTTCCTCAGCGGTGGCGAGCAGTTCCGCCTGCTCCTCGGCGCTCCACTCGACCTCGTTGCTGCGTAGGTTCGCGACTGCCGCCGAGGCCGTGGCGAGCGGGCTGCGCAGGTCGTGGCTGACGGCAGTGAGCAGGGCGCGGCGGGTGCGGTCCGCTTCGGCGAGTGGCCCGGCTTCCGCTGCCACCTGGGCCAGCCGCCGCTGTTCGAGGGCGACCGCGGCCTGCGCGGCGAAGGCGGTGAGTACCCGGCGGTCCGCCGCGGGCAGCGGCCGGCCCCGCAGGACCAACGTCAGGTTCTCGCTGACCGGTACCTCCGTGTCGGCCTCGTCCGGCCGTAGGCACGGGTCGGGCCCGGCGCTGTCGACCACCCGCCAGCCGTGACGGTCTGCCTTGTGGGCGCCGTTCTGACCGCCCTCGGCTGCGCGTTCGAGCAGGGCGACCGAGGTCAGCCCGAACGTCTCCCGCACCCGCGCGAGCAGCGCCGGCAGCGCCTGCTCGCCACGCAGCACGCTCCCGGCCAAGGTCGAGAGCATCTCCGCCTCCGCGGTAGCGCGTACCGCCTGGCTGGTCCGCCGGGCGGCCAGGTCGACCACGCTGCTCACCATCACCGCAACCGCCAGGAACGCCAGGAGTGCGAGCACGTTGTTACTCTCGGCGATGATGAAGCAGTGTATTGGTGGGATGAAGTAGTAGTTCAGCAGCAGCAAGCCGCCAAGCGCGGCCAGCAACGCCGGCAGCAGGCCGCCCACCAGCGCCACGGCGACCACCACGATCAGGAACCCCAGCACGTTGCTGGTCAGGTTGAGATCGGTCCGCTGGTGCGTCAACGCAAGGGTCAGCAGCGGCAGCAGCACGACCGCGGCCAAGACACCGGCAAGCCGCCGCCGGAGGGTCAGCCCACGGGCCCGGCGGGGCAGCAGCCGCCCCTTGCCCACCTCCTCGTGGGTGACCAGGTGCACGTCGATCGGCCCGGACAGTTTCGTTGTCGTGACGCCGATACCAGGGTCGATCATGTGGGCCAGCCGGCCGCGCCGGCTCGCGCCGAGCACGAGCTGGGTCGCGTTCTCCGCTCGGGCGAATTCCAGCAGCGCGATGGGAATGTCGTCCCCGGCCACCTGGTGGTAGCTGCCGCCCAGGCTCTCCACCAACACCCGCTGCCGGGCCAGATGCGCGGGCGACGCACCGGCCAGGCCATCTGATCGGGTGACGTGGACCGCGAGCAGGTCCGCACCCTTGGCGCGATCCGCGATCCGCGCCGCCCGGCGGATCAGTGTGTCGCCCTCAGGGCCGCCGGCCAGTGCGACAACCACCCGCTCCCGCGTCTCCCAGATGCCGGAGATCTGGCGCTCGGTGCGGTAGTGATCGAGCTGTTCGTCCACCTTGTCGGCCAGCCACAGCAGTGCCAACTCCCGCAGCGCGGTCAGATTGCCGACCCGGAAGTAGTTGCCCAGCGCGGCGTCGATCTTGTCTGGGCCGTAGATGTTGCCGTGGGCCATCCGCCGCCGCAGCGCCTCCGGTGTCATGTCGACCAGTTCGACTTGTTCGGCGGCGCGTACCACCGCGTCCGGCACGGTCTCCCGCTGCGGGACTCCGGTGATCCTTTCCACGACGTCGTTGAGCGACTCCAGATGTTGGATGTTCAACGTCGACAGCACGTCGATGCCCGCGTTCAACAGCTCGTGGACGTCCTGCCAACGCTTGGCGTTCCGGCACCCCGGGACGGTCGTGTGCGCCAGCTCGTCGACGAGCACCACCGCTGGCGCGCGGGCCAGGATCGCATCCACGTCCATCTCAGTAAAGGTGGCACCGCGGTAGGAGACCGTGCGGCGGGGCATGATCTCCAATCCGTCCAGCAACGCGGCGGTCCGCGGTCGCCCATGGGTCTCCACCAGCCCGACCACGACGTCCGTTCCGCGTGCCTTGCGCCGCTGAGCCTCACAGAGCATGTCGTAGGTCTTGCCCACCCCCGGCGCCGCGCCGAGGTAGATCCGCAGTCTGCCGCTCGCCATACGCCCCAGTTTCCGCGTACGAGCCACCGCTCACGAGCCTGCGGGGCGATACGTAACCGGCTGTTCGAGGAAGCCGGAGCGGGCTGTGCAATCCACACCGGCGGCAACCTCACGATACGTGGGCCAGCCGACGCCCTCGTCCTCCTCGCGCTGGTCACAGCCACCGCCGCTGCCTGAAGATCACGTACAGCATAATGGACACCAAGGCCATCAGGCCGAGCGCGAACGGGTACCCGAACTCCCAGCTCAGTTCCGGCATGGTCTCGAAATTCATCCCGTACACAGTGCCGATCAGGGTGGGCGCGAAGAGGATGGCCGCCCAGGCCGAGATCTTCTTGACCTCCTCGTTCTGCGCGAGGCTCGACTCGGTCAGCGTCTTCATCTCCTCGTTCTGCCGCTGCCCGACCAGCGCGGCGTTGACGGTCAGGATGTTCGCCAGTAGTTGGCGGAACCCCTCGATCCGCTCCACCACGCCCACCGCGTGGTCGGCCACGTCCCGCAGGTACTGCTGCAGCTCGGGGTCCACGCCGTACTTGGCGAACCCCGCGGCCAGCGCGTCCAGCATGCCCAGCAGCGGCTTGGCCGCCCGCTGGAACTCGATGACCTCACGGGACAGCTCGTAAATGCGCCGGCTCACCGCCGGATCTCCCCTGAACACCTCGGTCTCGATCTCGTCGATGTCGTTCACCAACCCGTCCACCACCGGGGCGTAATCGTCGACGACCCGGTCCAGGATTGCGT
>NZ_CDWRCM010000126.1:11521-12281 GCF_977927585.1 Frankia sp. CcWB2
ACAACACCGCCTCCGGGCCGTGGGCCAACAGCTCCGGGTCGGACTCCATCCGCCGGCGCACCCGAGGCAGATCCGGTGCATCCCCGTGCCGAACTGTGATGACGAAGTCGTCCCCGACGAAGACGTGCAGTTCGGAAAAGTCAACCTCTTCCCGCGCGTCGTCATAGCGGGCGGCCCGCAACACCACGAACAGGGTCTTGCCGTACCGTTCCAGCTTCGGCCGTTGATGCGCCTGCACCGCGTCCTCGATCGCCAGCTCGTGCAGGTCGAACTCGGCCGCGATCGAAGCGATCTCCCGCTCGTCCGGGTGGACCAGACCGATCCACGCCAGATCCTGCTTGTTCCGGCCCCGGCGGTCCCGCAGCAACTGGTAGGTCTCGCCCAGCGAGCCCGGCCGCGCCAAGCGCCGGCCCGCGGCGTAAAACGCGTTCTCCACGACAGTCATCACGTCAGCTCCCCGGGCCGCGAACGGCATCCGCGTCCGCCCGCATGGTTGTGTCGGCAGGGTCAGGCCGGGGCGGCAGCCGCTGCGCAACGACCTCCCGACGGTGCGCAGCTGGCTGATGCCGCCCGACGTGGTCGTCTCACCTGCGACGGGACTGCTCGGCTAGATCATCAGTCTGACGGGGCAGGCTCAGGCGAGGGGGGTCACCGAGGCGACGGGGGTCACCGAGTCAGCCCAGGACAGACGGCAACTATGGCCGGGACTCATCCCGCCACCCCCCTTCCACCAGGCGCCCGCAGGCGCGAGTAGTCCAGG
>NZ_CDWRCM010000126.1:12400-13549 GCF_977927585.1 Frankia sp. CcWB2
CGGGGTGACCGCGACAACCACACCCGGCCGAAGCCGGGCGACACCGAGCACCCCTCCTCGTCAGAGCTTTGGCACTGCGCGGCGTAATCCCCACCGGGAAGCCACTTGGGCTCACCCCTTAGCCCGGGGAGAGCTGTCCTGACCCGGGGCGTCTCTCGACGTTCAAGGTCAGTGGCCTATGTCCGCGCAGACGCCTCACCGAACGAGGTGCTGCCCGGCCAGGATGCCCCCGCACGCCAGCTCGTGTCAATGTCGGCAACCGGACCAAACGGCGCGCACCCCGACGAAACACACGTCCGGGCCGGACCACGCCAGTGTCGCCACCCGCGCGCCTCGCCGAGGTGACCTGCGCCACCCGGACGTTTCCCGCGGGCGGGTCGGCTCTTGGCAGCGCATTCTCGGTCTCGATCGCCACTGGGGCTGGTTGATCCACATTCGGATGGGGAGCGGGGCGGCGTGGGACGGCGGCGGAATCGCCCTCGGCATCGATGCCGACGTCGTCTCCCGAAAAACCCGACTCCCGGCTTTAGTGGCGTCACGTTGGGTGAGGGCCCGCATCGGGCTCGCACCGGCAGCGGTCCCCAGGTCCTGGCTGCTCTCCGCACCCTGGTGATCAGCCTGCTCCGGTTCGCTGATTTCGCCAACACCGCTCGAGCCTTACGCCGCCACGCCGCTATCCCGACCAGGAGATCACCCTCGTGACCAGCATAAATACGACTTTGCGATGCTCCTGGGGCGGCGGTGAATGCGGACTTCCAGAATCCCCGACCGCCCCCACCCCACCAGGCCGTGTTCCGGCGCATGCGCATCCACTGCACACCTATCAAGGTCACAGACAGTCACAGATTTCTATGCTCAAATACGCTTCTGAACGGTGTGCTACTCTGCTGAGGGGACGTAATGAAGTAACAAATACGTGATCGAGAGCATCATCGCAGGTCACAGGCCTGTGGAGGGTTCGAAACGCGCAAGTTATTTCATTTCGACTCCTGAAGTCTCAGGTGCTGACGGAACTGCTGGACCAGTGAACTGGACCCAGTCGGGAGGAATAGAGGATGGGCTTGAAGGCCCCTGGGCAGGTCCGGTGGTAAACATTCACGTAGATTCGTGATCTTGCGGTGAGTGGTTGGTGTTGGAGCTGGGTGTGGA
>NZ_CDWRCM010000127.1:0-2909 GCF_977927585.1 Frankia sp. CcWB2
CTGGCCAGCTAGCTGGCCAGCCAGCCGGCGTGGCGTAGGCGGTCGATGATCCGGTCCACGGCGTCCTCGGCGGAGAGCTCCGCGGTGTTCACCGTGACGTCGGCGTCGGTCGGCGTCTCGTACGGATCGGACACGCCGGTGAAGGCGGGCAGGACGCCTGCGCGCGCCTTGGCATAGAGCCCCTTACGGTCCCGCGCCTCGCACACCTCCAGCGGTGTGGACACATGTACCAGCACGAATCCGCCGCCTGCGGCCCGGACCATCCCCCGGACCTGGGCGCGCACGTCGGCGTACGGCGCGATCGGCGCGCACACCGCGGTGCCTCCGGCTCCCGCGACCTGGGCCGCGACGAAGCCGATCCGTCGGACGTTGATGTCGCGGTCGGCGCGGGAGAATCCCAGTCCCTGGGACAGCTGGGCCCGCACGACGTCCCCGTCGAGCAAAGTGAGCCGGCGTCCGCCGTATTCCAGTAGTCGGCAGACGAGCAGGCCGGCCAGCGTCGACTTCCCGGAGCCGGACAGCCCGGTGAGAAACACGGCCAGGCCCCGCTTCGAACGTGGTGGGATGGCGCGGGAGAGCTCCGCGGCCACCGTCGGCGGGGTCAGTTCGGCCGGTATCGGGTTGCCGGCGTCGAGCAGCGAGGCCAGTTCCATCCGCCCGGGTGCGCCGATCGCCGGCCCGATGAGGCTGCCGGTCAGGCCGTAGAAGCTGGCCAGATGCGCCCGCTGGGCGGCGAGTTTCGCCAGTTCGTCGGCGGAGCTCGCCGCCGTCTCCACGCCTGTCCAGGCCGCGCCCGCCGCCGCCCACGCAATGTCCGCCAGGTCCGTGGGTGCCGGGGGGGCGGGCGCCACGGCCGTGGCCGGGCCCGGTACCCCCGCCGCCGCGCCGCTCGGTTTCGCGGATGTTTTCAGGACCGTCGCGCTCATGCCCGGTTCGCGGGGGGTGGCCAGCGCCTCCGACGGGATGACCGGAACGAGGACCAGCAGGCTGCGGTGCTCCGGCGTTCCCGCCTTGCCGGCTTTCGGCCGCCGGTAGGGGTCCGGCGGCGGTTCCGACCGCCGGCCGGCAATACCCGGCGGGCTGATCGCGTCGGCGGCGAGCGCCTCCGAGGAGAGCGTCGCCTCGGCGGCCCGCAACGGGGCGTCGACCGCCTTGAGGGCGGCGAGCAGGCAACGGACCCGCAGGTGATGCCCAGCGTCCGCGGGATCGGCGCCACCCGCCGGGGCGAGGACGACGCACCGTTTGCCCTGCCGGGTCAGCGCCCGGATCCGGCCCACGTCCGCCGTGTGGAGCAGGCCGTCCGCCCACACCGCCCAGCACGCGCCGGAACCCGCCTCGAGGCTGATCCAGCCTCGGGCGAGCAGCTCGGCCCGGACCTGGGCCGGGGTGAGCCGCAGGCCGGGATGATCGGGGTGGTGGGGCAGCCGGATGCCCTCGACCGTGCCGACCAGCCGGACCCGGGGCCCGTCCGGACCCCCCGGCTGGTCCGGCAGGGGAATGGTCGTTCGGAGGTGCAGCGCCGCGATCATCACTCCCTCGGTGTCCCGCAGGGCCGCCGTGGAGCTCGGTGTCAGTGCGCCGGCCTCGGCCGCGCCGACGATGAGGGTCGGCACCGGCACGCCATTGATCTCGGGGTCCTCGGGATAACCAGGTTCCGACCCGAAAGCACCGAGCAGCAGCAGTTCCAGCTCGGCGAGCTGGGCCGGGCGCAGGGTCAGCGACGGCCAGGCGACCGACGCGGCCGTCAGCTCCGCGACCCGGGCCGGCGTCGCCAGGACGGGGGTTGGTCCGGACCCGCCGGTCACACTGGCGGCACCGTTGGCACCGGACTTGGGGTGGTGATCAGGACCGGGGGCGGGATGGGAGGTGGTACTCACACTTGCGACGGTAGCTGGTGACAGACTCCGTCCCAATGAACACCGATGACACCCGCCCGCCGTCCACCGTGCCGGTCGACATCGCGACCGACGAACTCGACGACGACGTCCTGGCCCGACGGCTGGCCACGGACGCCGGCAAACTGCTGTTGCGGATCAGGGAGGAGGTCGGGTTCGCCGAACCCGCGACCCTGCGTGACGCCGGGGACGCGCGTTCGCATCAGCTCCTGGCCCGGGCGTTGGCGCGGCACCGCCCGCAGGACGCTGTGCTGTCCGAGGAGGGCGTCGACGACGTCGCGCGGCTGTCCGCGGAGCGGGTCTGGATCGTCGACCCCCTGGACGGCACCCGCGAGTTCGCCGAACCCGGCAGGTCGGACTGGGCGGTGCATGTCGCGCTCTGGCAGGCCGGCGAGCTCGTCTCGGGCGCGGTGGCGCTGCCGGCGCTCGGGTTGACGCTGTCCAGCGCGGGCGGGCTGCCGCCGCGGCCGGCCGAGGCGCGTCCGCCACGGATCGTGGTCAGCCGGACCCGGGCCCCACAGCTGGTCACGGAGGTCGCGGAGGCACTAGGCGCCACCATCGTCCCGATGGGTTCGGCTGGTGCGAAGGCCGCCGCCGTCATCCGCGGGGAGGCCGAGATCTACCTGCACGCCGGCGGCCAGTACGAGTGGGACTCCGCCGCCCCGGTGGCGGTCGCGCGGTCGGCGGGGCTGTACACCAGCCGGCTGGACGGCTCGCCGCTGCGGTACAACCAGCCCGACCCGCTGCTGCCCGACCTGGTCATCTGTGCTGCGAGCTGGGCATCGGAGGTTCTCCGGGCGATCGGCGCCGCGGGGGGCTCCGGCGGTTGAGGCGCGTGCTCGCGGAGTGCTCTCGGAGTGGCCACGGAGTGGTTGCAGAGGGTAGCGATTGTTGATCCATGGTTGTTCTGGATGACGTCGGTCGTGGTTGTGGGTCCACCGTGAGGGGCGTAACGTCGCCGAAACCGCCGGCACGGCCGCCGTGTCCGCTACTTTGGTGGGACACATCGCCTCG
>NZ_CDWRCM010000127.1:3272-3726 GCF_977927585.1 Frankia sp. CcWB2
GGGTCGCGTGCCGGTGATGGGTTACGAGCTCACCCAGCTGCAGATGCTTGAGGCCGAGGCCATCCACATCTTCCGCGAGGTGGCCGCGGAGTTCGAGCGTCCCGCCCTGCTGTTCAGCGGCGGGAAGGACTCGATCGTCATGCTCCGGGTCGCGCAGAAGGCCTTCTGGCCCGCGAAGCTGCCCTTCCCCCTGCTGCACATCGACACCGGGCACAACTTCGACGAGGTCCTCGAGTTTCGGGACAGGCGGGCGGCGGAGCTCGCCGCCCGCCTGGTGGTCGGTTCCGTCCAGGCCGCCATCGACGCGGGCGTGCTGACCGAAGACACCCGTCCGGGGGCCTCGCGTAACCAGCTGCAGACACCGGTGCTGCTCGACGCCATCGCCGACAACAAGTTCGACGCGATGTTCGGCGGCGCGCGCCGGGACGAGGAGAAGGCGCGGGCCAAGGAACGG
>NZ_CDWRCM010000127.1:4148-11872 GCF_977927585.1 Frankia sp. CcWB2
GTCTACTCCTTCCGGGACGAGTTCGGCCAGTGGGACCCCAAGAACCAGCGCCCCGAGCTGTGGTCGCTCTACAACGGCCGGCACCGCCCCGGTGAGCACATCCGGGTGTTCCCGCTGTCGAACTGGACCGAGCTCGACATCTGGCGGTACATCGCCCAGGAGCGGCTGGAGATCCCCTCCATCTACTACGCGCATCGCCGGGACGTGTTCGAGCGCGACGGCATGCTGCTGGCGGTCACGCCGCTGACCCGGCCCCTGGCTGGTGAGACGGCGGCGCCCCGGCAGGTGCGCTATCGCACGGTGGGCGACATCACCTGCACCGGAGCGGTCGAGTCAACCGCGGCGACCGTCGAGGAGGTCATCGCCGAGGTGGCCGCCACCCGGCTCACCGAACGCGGCGCGACCCGGGCTGACGACCGGGTCAGTGAGGCGGCGATGGAGGACCGTAAGCGGGAGGGGTACTTCTGATGGCCGAGCTGCTGCGGGTCACGACGGCGGGGTCCGTCGACGACGGGAAGTCGACCCTGATCGGGCGGCTCCTCTACGACACGAAGTCGCTGTTCTCCGACCAGCTCGCCGCGGTCGAGCGCACCAGCCGGGAGCGCGGCGACAGCTACGTCGACCTCGCGCTGCTCACCGATGGTCTGCGGGCCGAGCGGGAGCAGGGCATCACGATCGACGTCGCGTATCGTTACTTCGCCACGCCCCGGCGGTCGTTCATCCTCGCCGACACCCCCGGGCACGTGCAGTACACCCGCAACATGGTCACCGGCGCGTCCACCGCCGACTTCGCGCTGCTGCTCGTCGACGCGCGCAAGGGGATCGTCGAGCAGACCCGCCGGCACGCCTTCCTGACGTCCCTGCTGCGCGTGCCCCATCTGGTGCTCTGCGTGAACAAGATGGACCTCGTCGACTTCGACCGGGACGTCTTCGAGAAGATCAAGGAGGAGTTCCGGCACTTCGCGGCGAAACTAGAGATCGTCGACGTCACGACGATCCCGATCTCCGCGCTGGGCGGGGACAACGTGGTCTCCCGGTCGCCAAGCACTCCCTGGTACGAGGGCAGCTCGCTGCTGCACCACCTGGAGGAGCTCCACATCGCCTCCGACCGCAACCTCATCGATGTGCGTTTCCCGGTGCAGTGGGTGGTCCGGCCGCGGAACGACGACCTGCACGACTACCGCGGGTACGCCGGTCAGGTTGCCGGCGGGGTGCTCAAGCCCGGCGACGAGGTCGTCGTCCTGCCCTCCGGGCTGACCACGCGGATCGCCGGCATCGACACGTTCGACGGCCCGGTCGACGAGGCGTTCCCGCCGATGTCGGTGACCATCCGGCTCGAGGACGATCTGGACGTCTCCCGGGGAGACACGATCGCCCGGCCGATGAACCAGCCGGCCGTCGGCCAGGACCTCAACCTGATGGTCTCCTGGATGGTCGACGCCCCGCTGCGCCGCCGGGCCCGGATCGGGATCAAGCACACCACCCGTTCGGTACGGGCGATGGTCACCGACATCTGTTACCGCGTCGACATCGACACCCTGCACCGCGACGAGACCGTCGAGACGCTGGGTCTGAACGACATCGGCCGGATCGCCCTGCGGACGACGTCCCCGCTGTGCTACGACCTGTACCGCCGCAACCGGAACACCGGCAGCGTGCTGCTCATCGACGAGTCGACCGGGACCACTCTCGGCGCCGGGATGATCATCTAGCCGGTGGTGACGGGGAGAACCGGGGAGAACCGGGGTCAGCCCGGCCGCCGTCCCCAGTCCGGTGGCAGGGAGGATCCGCGGCTGCCGGCCCGGCCGTCGAGGAACGAGATGCGGTCGTTGTTCGCGACCATCGCCGGGCTCGCGAGCCAGGCGGCATAGGCACGCCGCTGGGTCGGCGTCATCCGCGCGGACGGACGTGGATTCCCCGAGGCGTCGAGGAAGTTCTCCGCCGGCGAGGTGATGAACCCGTCGGCCCTCGGATCGCCGGTGTAGACGCGGCACGGCCCGCCGGCGGGGGTCACCGCGATCGGCCGGAGCGGGTCACGATCCCGGCGGGCCCAGAGCCGGCGGGCGCTGGTCTCGTAGGCCGCTGCCCAGCCGGGCAGGACCCGGGAGGCGTCCCGCAGGTCCGCGACGACCTGGGCGGGGCGGGTGGTCGGCAGGTCGCTGTGCCGTGCCCGGATCCAGGCCTCGATCACCTCCACGGTGACCCCGACGCCCAGATGGACGAAGGTGCCCGGTGGGTTCGTCGGATCGATGGACTTGCCCACCTCCCCGAGCACGTCGAGCAGCACCGCCTCGGTCGCATCGGCGAGGGCGCCGGCGAAGAACGCCTGCGCGCGCTCGACCCGCAGGTAGCCCAATGCCAGGGGGCTCGACGGATACCCGCCGGGGGCCGTTCTCCAGCCCTGGGTCGAGGCGGCCACCTGGTCCTCGAGACGAAGACCGTAGGTCGCGACGTCCTGGGCGAGCAAACCGGCCAGCGCCCCGCCGCGCAGGCCCTCCCGCAGCAGCGACTCCCACGCCTCGATCGGGATCAGCTCGACCAGGGCGGACTGCTCCGCCGCGGCCCCGGCCTGCGGGTCCACCGTGGGACTGGGGACCACGGCGGTGACGGCGTCGTAGAGTTCGTCCCGATAGGTCCGTAGCGCCGGGACGAGGGCCGCCCGCAGCCGGAGGAGCAACGGCCGATCACCGGTCGCCTGCACGGCCCCGGCCAGCCGGGAGACGAACGAGGCCGAGGCCCGCGGATCGGCACGGCGGCTCTCCTGGCTTCCCGCCGCGGCCACCAGCCGGATCCAGGCATCTTCCAGGGATCGGGCCGTCGCGAGATCCACCGGCAGCGGAAGGGCGAGCACGGCCGCGCCGCGCAGGATGGTGTCGATGTGGTCCGCCGCGAATCGGGCGGCCAGCGCCGGGGCCGCGGCGATGGCGTCCAGCAGCACCCCCTGGTAGTCGGTGACGGTCGGTCGGCCCCGGCTCGTGAGCCCGGCTGCGGCGGGGGCGAGCAGGCCGACGTCGTGCGGCGCCGACGGGGCGGCCGCGGCGTCACCCGGCCCCTTACCCGGCCCGCTACCCGGTCGGTCACCCGGCCCGAAGGCCATCCGGCCCAGCCGGTCCAGCAGCGCGCTGTCGAGGCGGGCCGAGGCGAGCAGGGGGGTCAGCAGGACCGTCTCGGCCGTGTCGGTCCTCCCAGCGGTGTTGAACCGGCCGAGCCAGGCGGCGCCGAGAGTTCGCCGGTGGCTGTAGGAGGCCAGGGTGGTGCCGAGGATCCGTTCCGCCTCCCGCCGGTCGAAGCCGAGCGGTTCGGGTGGACGGTGGACCATCGGCCCCCGCGACAGTCCCTCCACCCGGTAGAGCAGCCGCGCGAGCCCGTCGGGTCCCAGCGCGTCGTGAAAGCCCAGGACGAAGCCCGGATCGTTCATCCGGGACCGCAGCACGGTCAGCGCGTCACGCGGGGTGACCATGCCCGAGTTGTTTCCACCCGTTCCACCCATTCTGCCCGTTCTGCCCAGCCCTGATCCGCCTCTGCCCGTTCCGCCCTGGCCTGATCCGTGCCGGCCCGGCCCGTCCCCCCGCAGCGAGTGCGCCAACGCCCGTCCGGCGGCCACGGCCTGCTCGAAGGTGCGGAGCGCCTCGGAGGTACCGGGAATGCCCGGCGCCTCGCGGGGCACCGGCTGCCGAATCGGGGCGGACGTCGGCCTGACCGTGATGCCGATCCCGTCGTCGACGCCCTCGGCGAGGCGCAGCCGGCGCCGCAGCATGGTGACCTCGGCCTCGACTTCGTCCTCCAGCGCGCCGAGCCGTTCCGCCGGGTCGAGCGGCAGCCCGGCATCCGCCAACGCCGCGGCGAGGGCGCGAGACCAGGAGCGCAGCAGCTCCCCGGCCTCGGTCACGCTGGACACCAGCACACGCATCCGATCGGGGTCGACGAGCACCCGGTCGCTTGGTCCGGGCATGCGCGTCAGCCGACCTTCCGCGGCCCGCCGGGGCCCGCCGATCGGACGGGGGACATCGGCCCGCCGGGGCCTGCCGCAACGAACGCTGTCCCGCGGACCTGCAACGCTGTCTCGCAGGCCTGCACGCACCGATCGAGGGCCATGGCCGCCTCCGCCGCGAGCCGCCGCATCCGGCGCTGCCAGATCTCGGCCTGACGACCCTCCCAGGCCTCGGCGCCGACCGCCGAGATCCGCTCCAGCGCGGCGGCCACGTCCAGCCGGGCACGCCGGGCCTGGGCCAAGGCGACGGCCACCGTCGCGCGACGTCCCTCGGGCACCGTCATGCGCACACCACCCAGATCGTGATCAGGTTCACCGGTGGCGACGCTAACAGCGGCCCGCCCGCTCGCGCCCGCGCGGCGACGCGACTGTGGATGACGCAGGTGCCGGTCCGGTCGCCTGTGGATGACGCCGGTGCCGGGCCAGCGCCGGTAACGCCGGTTCAGCGCCGGTAACGCAGGAACAGGACGTCGTCCTCGGCGAGGATCTGGGTCAGGGTGAGCGCGGCCGGTGCCGGCCACGGCTCGCCTTTCATGATCCCGAGCCGGCCCGGCCCGGCCAGTACCGGGGTGATCGTCAGGCACAGCTCGTAGAGGAGGCCCGCCGCGGCGAGCTGGGAGTGCAGCAGCGGACCGCCCTCGGTGAGGATGCGGGTCATTCCCCGTTCCGCCAGGGCCCGGACGGCGAGGTCGGGTTCAACGGCGCTGCCGCCGCAGATCGCGATGTCGGCGACCGCCGCCAGCCGCCGACGTCGGTCGAGGGGTGCGGTCTCGCAGGTCAGTAGCACCGGTCGGATCTCCCCGCTGAACAGCCGGGCACCCGGGTCGAAGCCCGCCGTCGCGGTCACGACCGCGATCGGGGGCACCGCCGCGAGCCCCGCGGCGACGCGCCGCTCCCGCCGTTCGGGCGGGATGACCACCGGCCCGTAGTTCTCCGTCCGGGCGGTCCCGGCACCGACCAGCACCACGTCGCTGAGCCAGCGCAGCAACCGGAAGACCCGCAGGTCGGCCTCCCCGCCCAGGGGGCCCGAGCGGCCGCCCACCTCGGCGGCCCCATCGACCGAGGCCACGAAGTTCGCCCGGATGTAGGGGGTGTGCGCGGCGGACGAGGGGTAGGCGTACGCCTCGTCGAGATCGATGTCCTCGATGTCCTCGACGGCCTCCTCGGCCTTCCTCGCGAGCCCGGCGGCCCCCGCGGAACCGGCGAACGGGGGTGGAACCGGGAAGATGCGCCGCACCGGGCCGACTGTAACGGGCGACGGTGCTGGTCATCCGATCGGCGGCGAACCCAGGTCGGCGGCGAACCCATGCGTTGTGACGTCGGCCGCGATACCGCCGGCCGGGGCGACGGGTACGGGCGTCTCCGTACGCTGGGCGGGTGGCGCAGCGTCTCGTCGATCGCCGGCCGATTGTGCCACCCGGGGACCTGGTCGCGGCGCTTGTCCCGCCGCCCCGGTTCGACACGGTCCGGTTCGCCGGCTACCTGCCCGATCCGGCCGAGCCGAGCCAGGCCGCCGCGGTCATGGCGCTGTCCGCCTTCGCCGACCGGTTGACCGCCTCCTCCGGGCGGTCCAGCCGTTCAGATCGTTCCAGCCGTTCCGGGCATGCGGGCCGTTCCGGGAAGGGCGGCCTGTTCGGGCTCCTGACCCGGGGGGCGGGGGCGCCGGGCCCGTCCGGAATGCGGCCGGGGGTGTACCTCGACGGCGGCTTCGGTGTCGGCAAGACCCACCTGCTCGCCTCGCTGTGGCACGCCGTGCCCGGCCCGAAGGCGTACGGCACGTTCGTCGAACTGACCTCCCTGGTCGGCGCGTTGGGATTCGCCGCGACCGCGCAGGCTCTCGCGGGCCTGCGCCTGGTCGCGATCGACGAGTTCGAGCTCGACGATCCCGGCGACACGGTGCTGGTGTCCAGCCTGCTGACCCGGCTCGTCGAGGCCGGTGTCCACCTGGCCGCGACGAGCAACACCCAGCCGGAGGACCTCGGTGCCGGTCGGTTCGCCGCCGCCGACTTCCGCCGTGAGATCCAGGGTCTGGCGGCCAGGTTCGACATCCTCCGGGTGGACGGGGAGGACTACCGGCACCGGGGTCTTCCGGCCGCGCCCCCGCCGTGTACTGACGATGAGGTCGGCGCGCGGGCGGCTGCCGAGGAGGGGGCGACCGAGGACGGATTCGCCGCGCTGTGCGAGCATCTCGCCGGACTGCACCCCTCCCGGTACGGCGCGCTCGTGGCCGGGGTCACCCTGGTCTGCCTGCACCGGGTCGCGCCGGTCGAGGATCAGGCGGTGGCGTTGCGGGTCGTGGTCCTCGCCGACCGGCTCTACGACCGGTCGGTCCCGGTCGTGGCCTCCGGCGTGCCCTTCGGGGAGCTGTTCGGAGCGGAGCTGCTCGCCGGGCCGCATCGCAAGAAGTACCAGCGGGCCATGTCCCGGCTGAGCGCGCTGGCCCGGGACGCCGCGGCGGGGAACGGCACCGCGGGCCGCGTCGCCAGGATGCTGCCCGGCTGACGCACCAGGCCGGGCGCGCGGCCCGAACGTGCGGCCGCCGCACCCGAGTGGGGTGTCGGAGCCGGCGGTCCGGACGCCGGACCTGCCGGAGTATCTGTTCGCCGTTCCGGGCGTGGGTGACCCGCTGGCGGTCGTGCCGGGGCCTGCGACCATGGGTGCATGGGAACCTACGTCGTGCTGCTCGTCATGGTGTTGTTGGTGGGGCTGGCGGTGCTGGGCGGGCTCTATTTCGTGCTGTCCAGGGACCACACCCGGCGCTGACGGCCGGTGCGCTGACGGCTGGTGCGCGTGGTGCGCGTGGTGCGCTCGGTGCGCTGACGGCCGGTGCGCTGACGGGTCAGCCGGCGGTCGGCTCGGCCGGGGGGAGCAGGCGGATGATCACGACCGACTCGCCGTCGAGTTCCACCCGTCCCGGCATGTAGGTGAACCCGTGGGCGGATGCGGCCGGGGCGTCGAACGGGACGCCGTCGAGGGGGACGGCCTGTCGTTCGGCGGCCAGGTTCACGACGATCGCCACGTCGCCGCGACGGACCACCAGCCAGCGGGCCTCCTCGTCGAAGGTGCACGCGACCGAGGACCACGCCGGGTCGGTCAGCGCCGGCAGCCGGCGACGCAGCGCGATCAGCCGGCGGTGCCAGTCCAGCAGGTCGGAGTGACCCTCCCGGCCCGGTTCGGACCAGTCGAGTTTCGACTGCTGGAAGGTCGCCGGGTCCTGGGGATCGGGAACGTCCTGCGGCTCCCAGCCGTGGGCGGCGAACTCGGCGCGCCGGCCCTCCCGCACCGCGTCCCCCAGCCCGGGGGCGGTGTGGTCGGTGAAGTACTGCCAGGGGGTGCGGGCACCCCACTCCTCGCCCATGAACAGCATCGGGGTGACCGCCGAGGTGAGCAGCAGGGCCGCACCGATCCGGAGCAGGCCGTCGCTGAGCGTGGCGGACGCCCGGTCGCCGGCGGCCCGGTTGCCGATCTGGTCGTGGTTCTGCAGGAAGGTGACGAGCCGGTAGGCGGGCGTGGTCGGGGGGATCGGCCGGCCGTGGGAGCGCCCGCGGAACGTCGAGTAGCCGCCGTCGTGGACGAACCCACTGGTCAGCGCGTGGGCGAGGGTCGAGATCGAACCGAAGTCCCCGTAGTACCCCTGCCGTTCGCCGGACAGGGTTGCCCACAGCGCGTGATGGATGTCGTCGCACCACTGCCCGTCCAGGCCGTACCCGCCGGCCTCGGGTGCGGCGACCAG
>NZ_CDWRCM010000127.1:12179-13412 GCF_977927585.1 Frankia sp. CcWB2
CTTCGGGTCGTTGAGGTCCGACTCGGCGACGGCGAACAGCGGGCGGCGCAGCTGGGCGCCGAGCCGGTGGACCGCCTCGGCGATCTCCTCCAGCAGGTGCAGGGCCCGGCTGTCCTGAAAGGCGTGGACGGCGTCGAGACGCAGCCCGTCGCAGTGGTAGTCGCGCAGCCAGGACAGGGCGCTGTCGATGATGAACGCGCGGACCTCGTCGGAGCCGGGGGCGTCGAGGTTGACCGCGGGGCCCCACGGAGTGCTGTAGCGGTCGGTGAAGTAGGGGCCGAAGCGGCCGAGGTAGTTGCCGTCCGGGCCGAGATGGTTGTAGACGACATCCATGATCACGCCGAGGCCGCGAGCGTGCGCGGCGTCGACGAAGCGCTTGAGCCCGTCCGGGCCGCCGTAGGGTTCGTGCACCGCGTACAGACCGACGCCGTCGTAGCCCCAGCCGTGCCGGCCCGGGAAGGCGTTGACCGGCAGCAGTGCGACGGCGTCGATGCCGAGTTCGACGAGATGGTCGAGCTTGCCGATGGCCGCGTCGAAGGTGCCCTCCGGGGTGAACGTCCCGACGTGCAGCTCGTAGAGCACGCTGCCGGCCAGCGCGATGCCCCGCCAGGTCCCGTCGGTCCAGGGGAAGGCCGAGTGGTCAACCAGCCGCGACCGGCCGTGAACCCCCAGCGGCCCCGGTTGCCGGGCCGATCGGGGGTCGGGCAGCTCCTCGCTGCCGCCGTCGAGCAGGAAGGCGTAGTCCGTGCCATGCTTCGCGGACGGGACGTTGACCCACCACCACCCCCGTTTCCCGGCGGTCATCTCGTGCGTCGAGTCGCCGGCGGAGCCCGCCACGACTAGGCTGACCGTCTTCGCCTCAGGGGCCCACAGCCGGAGGGTGCTCATCGGTCTTGTCTACCTGTCAGAGCCGTCGGACACGCCGTGACGGCGACAATGGTGACGACATCGGTCCCCGGCCGAAGGCGCCCGGCTGCCCGGCATGCCGAGCCGGATGGCACCGAGATGGCAGCGAGGTAGTCCGACCGGAGGGAGGGCAACCGCCGTGCGATGCCTCCGTATCTTGATCGGATGGCACCGTTATGCCATGATCTCGTCGTCGTGATGTTCGACCGGAGGTTCGCTGCAGTCCCGCCCCTCCGCCGGGCCTACGACACGCCGTCCCACCTGCGCGTTGATTTTCGGGTCCTCATCGCCCCTACGAGGGATCGCAACAGTTCTACAGCCGGAACC
>NZ_CDWRCM010000128.1:0-3216 GCF_977927585.1 Frankia sp. CcWB2
GCGCAACCACCCGCCGAGCCCGCAGATGCCTCAAACCCGCTTAACTTCGAAGAGCCGAATTCGCGCCTGGCGTGGCGGGCGCGGAACGGCGAGCAGGACCGTGCAGGGCTGGCTCG
The DNA here is from genome assembly GCF_977927585.1 of Frankia sp. CcWB2. Taxonomy (NCBI): domain Bacteria; kingdom Bacillati; phylum Actinomycetota; class Actinomycetes; order Frankiales; family Frankiaceae; genus Frankia; species Frankia sp. CcWB2. Next base: position 117 of record NZ_CDWRCM010000128.1, read on the forward strand.
ATATAAAGCATGATATTCGGGGAAAAGAATTTCTCGGTAAATTTTCCGGGGTTTGTCGGTGGCGGCGCGGCCTGGGGTTTCTCGCCGCCACCGCCCGGATCGTCGAATCCGGCCTCGCCGGGAGCCATACCCGTGCCCACCGCGCCCTCCCGCGTCCGGTCCCCGTGCCGCCGCGCCGCACGCCCCGCGGCGTGAGGTGATGACACGCAGACTGCCCAGGATGGGCCGGGTCCGTCAATGGGGTATGGCCTGACCGGATAGCGAGGGCGTCGCGGCCGAGCCGTCCGGAACCATGGCCCTGATCATCGCCACCGATGTCCGGGCAGATCGGCCGGCGTGAGGAGCCACCGCGCGGCCAGGGGCGGCCACCGGTGCGGGGCGCGCCCGGGGCCACCGGGCGCGGTCCGCTCAGCTCGCGACCGACACGGACAGCAGCAGCCGGTCGGCGAAGACTAGGGCGTCGTCCGCGCTCAGCCGTCCACGGGGGACGACGGAAGCCCGCTCGTCCGAGGTCAGGCCGCCCCACATCCCGTGCTCTTCCTGGCAGAAGATCGCGGTGGCCAGGCACGGGCGCTGCACCGGGCAGTCGGAGCAGATCTTGCGGGCCCGCGTCTCGGCCGCGGCCCGGGCTTTCGTGTTGCGGCCGTCCGGCGGGAAGAAGGCGTCCGGGTCGCCGTCCCGGCAGGCCGCGTCCTGGCGCCAGTAGGCGGGCCAACCAGCTCCGAACGGCTGTGGCGGCAGATCACGGCCGGGAAGAACCGGGACACCGGCGCTCATCGTGCACCGCCGGACACGTGGTGACACGCGGGGGACAGAGAGCTAAGCGTGGCGAAGCTTCGAGCGGGTAGCACGCTGGGCTGACTGGGCATACCGTCTCCTGCTGACGTTGCAAAGGCGGACACATGCTTTTCCAGACCGCCGAATCCGGTGTTGCATACACCCCAGACAGGCAGGTCAACCTGGTCGAGCCGAGAAGCCCTCGGGCGTTCCGGGTGGAATCCGTCAACGCTGCCTTTCGGTTGGCATACCGTGGGTGGAGCTCCGCTCGGAAACGATCCCGTCTCGTCTCGTTAACCGAGGAACGTAGACGTCTCTCGACCGGATAGCAAGGGTTCCGGAACGCGGACGTCCGGGGCTCCGTACCGGCGTGTGCCGAGGTGGATGGTCACGCACCGTGCGCGTTCCGAGATGGCTGCTGTCGGTCGGGATCGGTGTTGCCGTCGGTCGGGCTCGGTCGCCGCGGCGACCGGGATCGGGCTCGCCGGGTACCGCCGGATGGGCGGGGAATCGCTACTGGACAGCGGAAACAGCGTGCATGAAGATCACTTTCGGCTGGCCGGCGCGGCCCGGGAGGGGTGCCGGCGGGGCCTTGGTGATCAAGGTTGGAGTGGTACCCGGGTTCGATTGCGTACGGGTGACGATCCCGCGAAGGTCCGCTTACCCCGGTTCTCGGGGGATGATTTCGGTAGAGACATGTGCGCAGAACCACATCCGATGCTTTTGCTGCTGCATGCGCCCCTGACCTCTGCGGGTGCAGGGGCGGCGATGACGTGGCCGGCACGACCGAGACTCCCTGGGCGGACCCTGGGCGGACCCCCGGTGGATCCCCCGGGTAAACCCGCCGGCCCGGTCGAAGTCGGTCGGGGCCTCGACCGGGCCGGCGGGTCGGGTCGCGTCGCGTCGGGTCGCGTCGCGTCGGGTCGCGTCGGTCAGCGGGCCGGGCGGGTGGGGAGCCCGGTCGCCGCCCAGCCGTGGAATCCGCCGATCACGTCGGTGGCGCGCCGCAGGCCGAGCTGTTGCAACGAGTCGGCTGCGAGGCTGGAGGTGTAACCCTCTGAGCAGATCACGATGACCTGCAGGTCGTCCCCCGTCGCCAGCGGCAGGCACGCGTCGCTGGTGGGGTCGAACCGCCATTCGAGGACGTTGCGCTCCACGATGACGGCGCCGGGGATCTCCCCCTCCGCGGCGCGCTGCGCCGCGGGTCGGATGTCGACCAGCACCGCGTCGCCGTTCTCGGCCAGGGCACGCGCGGCCTGCGCCGGTTCGAGTCGGTGCAGCCGGGACCGGGCCGCCGCGAGCATCGCGTCGATCCGGCTCGGTGGTGTGGCCGTGGCGTGCTCGGTTGCCGTCATGCGCCGCTCCCGGCCACCGCGGGGGTCGGAGCCCTGCGGTCGCCCCTGCCCGCCTCGATTATCGCGGTGGCCGCGCCGATGGTGACGGCCGGGCCCAGGTCCGTCGCGGCTGCCGCGGCCGCAGGCGGGATCTCGACGGCACGCGGATCCTCCGTACGGCCGCCATCGGCCGGCGTCGGCGCGAACCGCATCGACAGTTCCGGTGGGGAGTAGGCGTGGATCGTCGTCGCGACCTGCCGGCCGCGGTTGGCGACCCGGTGGACGTGGGTCGCATCGAAGCCGACCACGGCCCCGGTCCCGTGCCGGTGCACCTGGGAGCTGGTCCAGCTTCGGTCGTACTGGTCCTCCTCCACGAAACCCTCAGCGACCGTCAGCGCACCCAGCGCGCCGCCATGATCGTGTACCTCCGTCTGCTGCCCCGGGTACCAGCCTCAGCCACACCTCCACGGTCGCGGAGAGCAGCAGCCGGGTGTACCACCGGCGGTCGGGACGGTGACGGATGACGGGACGCCAGACCTCGGGCGTCGCCGAGACCGCGGCGGTCAGTTCGCACAGGGTCGCCAGGTCGATGAGGCCCGGCTCATCGCTCAGGCACGAGGTCGGCACAAAGGGGTCGGCGATGCGGGTGGGGTCGGCGATGAGGACCGGGTGGAGGAGGGGCACGAGTCACTCCCAAGACGCGGGTAATGCTGGGACGCGGGTAATGCTGGGACGCGGGTGATGCTGGGACGCGGGTGATGCTGGGACGCGGGTGATGCTGGGACGCGGGTACGTTCGCCGGCACACCGCCGGACACGGCCGGGCGGGGAGAAGCGGTGCCGCGCGCGAGACTGATGCGCCGGGTCACCGCATCGAATGAGCACGATGGTGATGTCCTGCCGGCGGTGGCCCGCCGTGGCGCAGGCACGGAGTGCGACGGCGCAGAGCGGTGGAGATCACGGTGCGAACGGGCTGAGCGTGGCGTCGCG
>NZ_CDWRCM010000128.1:3588-6925 GCF_977927585.1 Frankia sp. CcWB2
AGGCCGACGGACCGTCGGGGCGGGGCGACAGAACTGCCAGCTGGACCAGCCGATCAACCGATTAGGGACGGCAGACGACGAGCCGCCGCCGACGGCGCCGCGGGAGGATGACGCTGGCTCAGGCCCGCCCGGTACACGCCGCGCTGACGACCCGGCCCAGGTCCGTCACTCGGTCGCGGTGCAGGAAGAGGTGGGGCATTGCCATGAACGACACTCTACGTTGGAGGTAGCCCGGCGCGTTGTGGCCCTCCGAGACTCGGCTGGTGCTCGTTATGGTGTTCCGCCTGCTGCTCCGCGGAGTCGGTGTTTGCCGGATATCGTGCATGGCAGGCAATCCTTCCGCCTGGGCAGGCGCCCGCACGTCACCCTGCTGGAGAGAGGGACCGGAAATGAGGTGCCACGCGCGGTGGTTTTCGTCGAATTCCGTCGATACCCGGACGAAGGTTCGGTCATTGCCCTGGACCAGGGCCTAGACCAGGGCCCGCGCCGATGAGCGGACCCGTCCCCGATGTCGATCGTGCGCGGCTCGAACAGCTTCTGATCCAGCTCTCCGAGCAGGTGAACGAAGTGGCGTCCGTGCAGACCCGGATGCGTGGCCTGCTCGACGCGGTCGTCGACGTGGCCCGGGAACTGAGCCTGCCGGTCACCCTGCGCCGGATCGCGCAGGCCGCCTGCCAGCTCGTGGGGGCCAAGTACGGCGCCCTCGGGGTGATCGGCGACGACGGGGAGATCTCGGAGCTCATCCATGTGGGCTTCCCCGACGAGGTGCCCACCATGATCGGCAGACTTCCTGAGGGGCGCGGCCTGATCGGGGAGAGCCTGCGCCACCCTCGGCCGTTGCGGGTGGCCGACGCCGCCCGTCATCCCGTTGCGATCGGGTTTCCCAGCGGGCACCCGCGGTTCGACACCTTCCTCAACGTCCCGATCATGGTGCGGGGCGCGGCGTTCGGAACGCTGTTCCTCGGCGCGAAGCGCGGTGGCGGCGAGTTCACCCAGGAGGACGAGGATCTGGCGTGCGCGTTGGCGGCCGCGGTCGGTTTCGCGATCGAGAACGCGCGGCTGTACGAGGAGACCAGGCGCCGGCAGGCCTGGCTCTCGGCCAGTGCGGAGATCACGACCGCGCTGCTGTCGGTCGCGGAGCCCGAGAAGGCGCTCGACCTGGTGGCCCGGCGGGCTCGTCAGGCGACCGCGGCCCGGCTCGCCGCGATCCTCGTCCCCGACGAGGCCGGCCTGGTCGTCGGGGTTGTCGCCGGGGAGGGGGACGACGACCTGCGAGGCCGGGTCTTCGCCGACAACCGCCGCCTGAACGAGGCCATGCGCACCGGCCGGGCCGTGCTCGTGCCCGCCGACTCCCCGGGCGGTCCGCTGTTCGGCGCGGACCATCCCGACCTCCCGGTGAAGGTCGGCATGGTGGTGCCGCTGATGGCGGGTGGCCGGGCGCTGGGCATCCTCGTCCTCGGCTCGGGTGAGCGTTCGGCCTCCTTCGGCGGTCTGGACCTGGAGATGGCCGCGGCTTTCGCCGGGCAGGCCGCGCTCACCCTCGAACTGGCCCGGGTGCACCGCGACCGGGAGCGTCTGGCCGTCTTCGAGGAACGGGACCGCATCGCTCGGGACCTGCACGACGTCGTGATCCAGCGGTTGTTCGCCACCGGTCTGCACCTGCAGAGCCTTGCCCGGGTCGTGGACAGCCGGGCGGCCGGGCGGCTGGACGCCGCCGCCGGCGAGCTCGACCAGACCATCTCCGACATCCGTCAGACGATCTTTTCGTTGACCTCCAACGCTGCTGAGGAGACCGATCTGCGCGCCGAGATTCAAGCGGTCATCGCCCAGGCCGAACGGGCCCTGGGGATCACCCCGACGGTCCGGCTGGACGGACCGATCGACCGCGGGGTCCCCGCGGCCATCCGCCCGCACATGCTCGCGGCGCTGCGCGAGGCGTTGTCCAACATCGCCCGCCACGCGCGGGCCTCCCGGATCCACGTGTTGCTGCGGGTCACCGACGCCGACATCCTGGTCGAGGTGCGCGACGACGGCCGCGGCCCCGGCAAGGCCTCGCGCAGCAGCGGGCTGGCCAACCTGCGGCACCGTGCGCTCGACCTCGGCGGCCGGATGGAGTTCGGCCCGGGAGCGGGCGGCGTCGGCACCACCATGACCTGGCAGGTCCCGGTGATCGCGCCGTTGCCCGAGCTTCGCGTGCACTCCGGCGAGGGATGGAGCGTCCTCGGTTAGCGGGTACGGCGGGGTTGCGGGGAACCCCGGGCCTCAAGAGCCTCAGGGGCCTCAAGAGCCTCAGGGGTTCAGGGATTCAGCCTGGTGGCGAACACCGCGGCCTGGGTCCGGCTCTCCAGCCCGAGCTTGGACAGCAAGCTGGAGACGTAGTTCTTCACGGTCTTCTCGGCGAGGAACATCCGGCTGGCGATCTGGCGGTTGGTGAGCCCCTCCGCGATCAGCCGGAGGATGCGCCGCTCCTGGTCGGTGAGCCCGGAAAGCCGTTCGTCCTCGGCTGGTCCCTCCCGCAGCCGCACCAGGACCCGGGGCGTCACCGCGGGATCGAGCAGGGACTTGCCCGCCGCCACCTGGCGCACCGCGTCTACGAGGGCGGTTCCCCGGATCTGCTTGAGAACGTAGCCGGCCGCGCCCGCCATGATCGCTGTGAAGAGCGCCTCCTCGTCGTCGAACGAGGTCAGGATGAGGCAGGCGATCCGTGGATCGCTCGACCGGACCTGCCGGCAGACCTCGATACCGCTGCCGTCCTCCAGGCGTGCGTCCAGCACCGCGACGTGGGGCTGGAGGGCCAGGATCCGGGCTACCGCCTCATCGGCCCGCCCGGCCTCCCCGACCACCTCTACATCGGGTGCGTCGGTGAGGAGATCCCGCAGCCCGCGACGCACTACCTCGTGGTCGTCGAGAAGGAACACCCGGATGGTTCCGGTGATCGACGCAGGCCCCGGTACGTCACCGACTCCGGAACCGTCCGCCAGTTCGTCTGACACCGTTGACTCCGCCCGACCCTGACGCCGTAGAAGACCGTCGCTGTTGTCACCTGCAGCAAGCAGAATATAACGCTCGCTGTTGGAGGCGGTGACCTCGACCGCACGGAAGCGGTGTCGTGCGTCTCGGCGGATGCCGTTCGGTGAACCCGTGAACGCCGGTTCCGGCGTCATCCGAAAAGGGTAGGTCCGGGTGGCGCCCCGCCGAAGTCCGGGGAGGTGTAGTCGAGTGGCTTCATGATGTGATTGCGCCAGGTCGCAATTGGCGTGCCGGCGGCGGATGTAGAGCCTGTCCGCGGGCCCGGAGGTTTCGCCTGCTCCCCGGCGCAGCGATGAGGAGTCGAAAT
>NZ_CDWRCM010000128.1:7206-12292 GCF_977927585.1 Frankia sp. CcWB2
CCCCTGAGTGGATCAACAAGGCGTTCAACGCCGCACGCCAGACCGGGGCGCCGGGGGTCGCGCTGCTCATGCAGGCCGATATGTGGGACACCAGCGCGCTGGCCGCCGGTGGAGACGGTCTGAGTGGCTTCGATCCCATCGTCAAGCGGATCGGGACCCTCGCCGAGCATTTCGGTAAGCCGGTGCTCATCCTGCAGGGTGACTCGCACAACTTCCGGGTTGACCACCCGTTCACGAGCACGGACCCGCTTTACGGCCTCCACCCGCTGGCCCCGAAGACCCTGCAGGCTCCCAACGTGACCCGCATTGTCGTCGATGGCAGCGCTCAGGCGAACGGCTACCTGAAGCTCACGATCAACCCGGCTGTCCCGGGCGTCTTCAACTGGACTCGCGTCAGCTACTGAGGGTACGAATCCTCCCACCGGCCGGGGCCGTTTCGCGGTCCCGGCCGGTCCCGGAGCCGATGAGGGCGAGCATCGACGCCGCCCGGCTGCGCAGCCGGTGCGCGGTTACCGGCACAGAGGCCGGTACGCGAGATCGGGGGCGTATCTCCGCCACTGATCCTCGGTGATGGTGGTCGTGACGGAGCCGCACAGCGCGTGGGTGATCTCGTCCCCTCTCGTCTCCCACAGACGGGCGCCGCGGCCATCCACCGTCACCAGGGAACGGTCGCGTGGGTTGAACGTCGAGAACGTGTCGCCGGGGAGCGTGGCCACCGTCTGCGGATGGTCGGGTCTTCGCAGATCCCACGCGGACCGGGACTAATTGATGGCCGAGCGGTGAACACCGTGCGACCGCAATGTGACGTCGCCGTTTACCGGAGTGTCGCCGGGATCTACCATCATGGGGGCAGACGGGGCCAATCGGGGGATTCGGGCGGAGGGCTGGTGCGTTCGGCGCAGCGGGGCAGGACCGTCGGGCTCCTGCTGGCCGGTCTGCTCGTGATCGCGGTGGTGGCCCTGATCGTGGTCCCCCGGCTGGGGGCGACGCCGGCGGTGGTTCGCCCGATGGCAACGTGCGGACCGTCCGGGTCCTGGCCGGTTCGGAGAAGCGGGACTTCTTCGCGGACCCCGCGGTGGGCGTCCGGCTCGCGGAGCTCGGCTACCGGCTGCAGGTCGATACCGCGGGGTCCAGGGAGATCGCCACCAGCCGCGACCTGACCTCCTATGGCCTGGCCTTTCCGGCCGACGCGCCGCAGGCCGACCGGATCAGGGCCGCCAGGAAGGTGACGAAGTCCTACGTCCCCTTCTTCAGCCCGATGGCGATCGCCACCTTCCAGCCGATCGCGTCACTGCTGCAGAAGGCCGGGGTCGTGCGGATGGACGGCGGCCACCACGTCCTGAACATGCGCGGCTACCTCGATCTGGTCGGTAGGAACACCCGCTGGTCGGACCTGCCGGGGAACACCGCTTTCGAGACCGGCAAGTCCGTGCTCATCAGTTCGACGGATGTGCGGACGTCGAACTCCGCGGCGCTGTACCTGGCGATCGCCAGCTATGTCGAGAACGGCGGCAACGTCGTCGCCGACAGCGCCGCGGCGGATCAGGTGGCCGCCCGCTGCGCACCGCTGTTCGTCAAGCAGGGCTATGTCGAGCAGTCCACCCAGGAACCCTTCGACGACTTCCTCACCATTGGGATGGGGAAGACGCCGATGGCCATGATCTACGAGGCGCAGTTTGTCGCCCGTCAGCTCGCGAAGGACGGTTCCATCAGTCCCGACATGGTCCTCATGTACCCGGAGCCAACGATCTACGCGAAGCACACGGTGGTACCGCTGACCGCCGATGGCGAGGCCGCCGGGCGGCTACTCGCCACCGACCCGCAGCTGCAGCGTCTCGCGGCTCAGCACGGGTTTCGTACCGCGGATGCCGCGTACGGCCGCCGCCTGGTCACCGAACGGGGTCTCACGCCGCCGCCGTCGCTGGTTGACGTGGTGGAACCGCCCACCGCCGCCATCGAGGAACGCATGATTGACAAGATTGTGAACTAGGCGCAGGGGAGACCCGGTTGACCACGCAACCGCCGGCCGCCGACCGTAATACGGCACCTGGCGATACGGCACCTGGCGGCGACCTGGTGCTGACCCCGCCCGAGCCGGTGGCACCGGTGCCCCTTGACCGGGCCGAACCGGCCGTTCCGATCGATCCGGGCGCCGCGGCCCGGCTGGACGAGCAGGCTGGCACGTTCGCGCGCACGCTGCTGTCCATCGATGCCCACTCGCCGGCGTTCACGTCGAAGGTCGCCGCCGTGCACCGGCTGGGGGAGAAGGAGATCCGGGAATCGGCGTCGGTGTCCAACCGGTTGCTCGACAAGCCCACCCGGGCGATGAACTCCGGGCCCTTCGACCAGACCTCGGCGGTGTCGAAGTCCCTGGTCGAGCTGCGCCGGGTCGTGGCGGATCTCGACCCCTCCCGGCAGAATCTCGACGCCCCCAGAAAGCTGCTCGGCGTGCTCCCCTTCGGCAACTGGCTGCGGGACTACTTCGCCTCCTACCGGTCGTCGCAGGCCCACCTGGACGGGATTCTGCGCTCCCTGCAGCACGGTCAGGAGGAGCTGCGCCGGGACAACGCCGCCATCGAGCAGGAGAAGCAGAACCTGTGGGCGACGATCGGCCGGCTGCGGGAGTACGCCTACCTCGCCGGCAGACTCGACGGTGAGCTCGAGACGGGGATCGCGGCGCTCGCGGGCACCGACCCGGACCGGGCTGAGGAGCTTCGCCGGGATGTGCTGTTCTACGTCCGCCAGAAGCACCAGGACCTGCTCACCCAGCTTGCCGTCGGCGCACAGGGCTACCTTGCGTTGGACCTGCTCCGGCGCAACAACCTCGAACTCATCAAGGGTGTGGACCGGGCGAGCACCACGACCGTGTCGGCGCTGCGCACCGCGGTGATCGTCGCCCAGGCGCTGGCCGACCAGAAACTGGTCCTCGACCAGATCTCGGCCCTGAACAGCACCACCGAGAAGATTATTTCCGGCACATCGGAGCTGTTGCGCCGGCAGAGCGCCGACGTGCACCGGCAGGCGTCCTCGGCGACCGTCTCGCTGCGGGCCCTCCAGCAGGCCTTCGCGAACATCTACGCCGCCATCGACGCCATCGACGACTACCGCGCCGCTGCGCTGGACACCATGCGAACGACAGTGGACGCGCTGTCCACCGAGATCGGCAGGGCCACCGCCTACCTGGACCGGTCGGCCGCGGCCGCGGGCGGCGAACTCGGCTCGTACCCCGACGGAGGTGGCGAGCTGACGCTGCCGGGCGGCGGCCGGTGAACCGACAGCCGCGCGCAGCCCTGCTCGTGTGTCTCCTGACGGTGCTGTTCGCGGCCGCCTGCTCGGGCGGAGGCTCAGGACCGGCGGACGGGTCCGGCACCGGTGGGTCCGGCACCGGCGAATCCGCGGGCGAACTCACCGTCCTCGCCGGCTCCGAACTCCAGGACATCCAGCCGCTGCTCTCCGATCTCACCCGGGCGACCGGCGTCACCCTGCGGCTGACCTACACCGGCACCCTGGACGGCGCCGACGCGATTACCAGGGGCACCGCCCAGGCCGACGCCGCCTGGTTCGCCTCCGACCGGTACCTGCGACTGCTGCCGACCGGCGCGACGCCTGTGGCCGCGCGATCGTCGATCATGCTGTCGCCGGTGGTGTTCGGGGTCCGGCGCAGCCTGGCCCGGCAGTTCGGCTGGACCGGCAACCCGAACGTGACCTGGGCCGACATCGCCGCGAAGGTGGCGGCCGGCCAGCTCTCCTACGCCATGACGAATCCCGCGGCGTCGAACTCGGGTTTCTCCGCCCTGGTCGGGGTGGCGGCGGCACTCGCCGGCACCTCGGACGCGCTGCGCCCGCAGGACATCAGGCCTGCCCAGCTGACCTCGTTCTTCTCTGGCCAGGTGCTGACCGCGGGCAGTTCCGGTTTCCTGACCGACGCCTACGCCCGCTCCCAGGACACTCTCGGCGGCATGATCAACTATGAGTCGGTGCTGCTGGCCCTGAACGCCGGGCACCGGCTGCGCGAACCATTGGAGCTGATCTATCCCAGGGACGGGATCGTCACCTCTGACTACCCTCTCCTGCTGCTGCGGCCGGATAAGCGTGATCTCTACGACCGGGTCGTCAGCTGGCTGCGTCTGCCGCAGACGCAGCGCCGGCTGCAGATCACCACGAGCCGCCGGCCGGCCCTGCCCGGAGTGGCGCTGGACGCCCGGTTCCCGACGCGGACGCTCACCGAGCTGCCCTTCCCGGCGAGCCGGCAGGTCGCCGACCAGCTGCTGTCCGCCTACCTCGACCGGTTCCGGCGGCCCAGCCACGCCATCTTCCTGCTCGACCTGTCCGGGTCGATGGCCGGACCGCGGATAGCGGCGCTCCAGGCGGCGCTGCGCGGGCTCACCGGTGCGGACGACACGTTGCCCGGCAGGTTCGCCCGGTTCCGGGGTCGCGAGAAGATCACAATGATCACCTTCGCCGGCCGGGCTCACGACCCCATGGACTTCGCCGTGAACGACCCGCGGCCGGGCTCCGCGGATCTGGCGGGCGTCAACACGTTCGTGGACGGCCTGCAACTCCAGGGCAACACCGCGATCTACTCGGCGCTGGAGGCCGGCTACCGGGCCGCCGGCGCGGCCGTCGAGGCCGACCCCGGCTACCTCACGTCGATCGTCCTGATGACAGACGGGGAGAACAACTCCGGTATCTCGGCCGCCGACTTCCGCTCCTCCTATCAGCGGCTGCCGGCGGCCGCGCGTGCCGTGCCTACCTTCACGATCGCCTTCGGGGAAGCCGACCCGGCGGCGCTGCGGGACATCTCCGCCGACACCGGCGGCGCGGTGTTCGACGCCCGTACCTCGTCGCTGGCGGACGCGTTCAAGGACATCCGTGGCTACCAGTGAACCGCCGGCGCCGCGTCCACCGCGGCTCCCGCGCCCGGCACCACCCCCGCCGCCGCCGATCCCCGGCCGGGGACAGTGGATCCTCATCTGGTTCGGTTCGGCCAAGAACATCGCCGGCTGCACGTGCGCGCTCGCCGGCGCCGGCGCGAGTGCCGCGGGCCTGGTGGACTGGCCGTTCTGGCCGCCGGTCGTCGCGGCGC
>NZ_CDWRCM010000128.1:12394-12937 GCF_977927585.1 Frankia sp. CcWB2
TCTACGCGATCGGCGCCTTGGTCGCACCGCCGCGCCGCGCCGCGGTCGCGGGCGGTGGGATCGACGTGGGTGATCTGCGGGCGGCGGTCGAGGCCCAGTACCGGGCTCTGATCGACCGAGCACCGGACGACCGGGCACTCGTCGCGGCCGCCGAGGAGGTCATCGGGGCGCTGCGGCAGGTTCTGGACACCCCGCACCTGCTGCGTCCCGGCTCGCCGGAGACGTTCGCCGTCGAGCGGACGGTCGCCGATTACCTGCCCACCGCGGTGGAGACCTATCTGGGGCTGCCGCGGGCCTACGCCGAGACCCACCGGCTGCCCGACGGCCGCACCCCCCGCGATGTCCTGCTGGCGACGCTGGCCCTGCTCGCCGGTGGGATGCGTGAGGTCACCGAGGCGGCCGCCCGCGGCGACACGGCCCAGTTGCTCGCGCACAGCTGCTTTCTCACCGACCGGTTCGGCCCGACCGAGCTCACCCTGCCCGATCCAGCCCTGCCCGATCCAGCCCGGCCCGACCTGCCACACCTCCCGGGCTCATCTAGGG
>NZ_CDWRCM010000129.1:0-12145 GCF_977927585.1 Frankia sp. CcWB2
ATGGTGGTCAGGGGGAAAAGTCGGGTCGGTGACGACCCGGTCGCGGATGATCCTTACGGTGCGTTTGAACTTGATCCGGTCGGGGTCGATCCCGGCGGCGGTCGCGGCCTGGCAGGTCAGGGTGGCGATCGCGTGGTGGGTGAGCAGGTAGCCCCAGATCTCCTGGTAGACGGTGTCGGGGTGCTTGGAGCGCAGGACCCTGCCGGGGCCGCGCAGGTAGGTCTTGAGCTGGTCGTTGCCGGTTTCCTGTTCCCATCTGTGGTGATAACCCCCGGCCAGGGCGGTCGCCGTCGCCTCCCGTGGGTCGAGGATGGTGGTGATCAGGGCGATGATCTCGTGTTTCCCGTCGCCTTTCCGGTCGGGGACGTCGTACTCGACGAGGCGGGCGTAGCGGGCCTTCACCGGGTCCAGCGGCGTGCCGGCGCGGGCGGCGGTGAGCAGCGCGTCACGCGCCTTCCCGGTGATCTTCGGGTTGATCAGGACGGTCAGGTAGGAACCGTCGGGTAGCGCCTTCAGCGGGGGCAGGCGCAGGGTGGCCTTGACCCGCCACAGCAGCGCCGCACCGGTGTCCGCGGCCGTGCGCCAGTCCTCCCCCAGGAGGAGAAGTTCCGGTCGGCGAGCAGCAGCCAGTCGGACTCCAGCCGTGGGTAGAGGCTTCGGGCGAGGGCCTGCTCGCTGGCGGCCTTCGTTCCGCCAGCCGGGCCGAGTTCGGCGAGGACCACCGCGTGCGAGGCGCACTCGGACACGGTCACCGCGCGGACCTTCGGCAGCGCCCCCGGCGCGTCGTCACGGCCTGCTGGCAGGCCGAACGCGGCGATGTTCTCCTTGGACGCGGGCGCGTCCTACTCCAGCCCATCGATGCTCATCAGCCGCCACGCCCCGAGGAACGCCCCGAGGGTGTCCAGGTCCGCGACCGGCGCCGCGACCTGGCAGAACAGTTCCGCCAGCGGCGCCGGGCCGAGCCGCTGGCGGGCCCTGGTCAGCCCGCCCGTCGTCGGTTCCCACTTCGGCGAGGTGACGTCGAAGTCGTCGAGCGTCCCGGCCAGCCGGCGTGCGACCGCCTCGTAGTCGTCGTCCGCGAACAGCGCCAACGCCATCACGAAGTAGGCCACCACGTGCGGCGGGATCGTCGCGTCGCTGCGCCTGGCGCCCTTTCCGGTCGCTTCGATCGCCTCGTCGACCGCGTCACGCGGCACGAACGACGTCAGGACCCCCAGCGAGACCCAGTCCGTCAGCCGGCCGGCCGCCACCGCCCCAGTGTCCGCCACACCCCTGATCATGCTGCTAACCAGGCAGAACTACCGGAACCGACACCCCGGCGCCAGCCAAGATCCAAATAGCGTCAGTGGCATTGGGACTGGTCCAGGACGGTCAGCTCCCCGCGGTCCTATAGTCCGCTTCGTCGAGTGCGAGTCCCCACGGAAACGTGTCCAAGTGCTGGCCGCCGGTGTGGGGCTCGTGCGGCTGCCAGGCCCCCGGTCCCATGAGGATGTGGGCTCCGGCCTTCCTCAGCTCAGTGACGCTGCGCTGGAAGGCGAAGTGCGCGGCCAGAGCCGAGTTGACGAACGGCAGGACGATGACCGGGATACCCAATCCGAATACCTCGGCCAGGACACCAAGGGCGTAGTTGTCGCTGGTACCGGCAGCCCATTTGTTGATCGTATTGTAGGTCGCCGGGGCGACGATGATCGTGTCTGCCTGGGGGAACGAGTTCGATCGTGGCTCGCCTGGCTGGCGGTAGACGCTCTTCACAGGATGACCGGTCTGTTCTTCAAGTGCTGGTATGTTGATGAACGCCACGGCCGCCGGTGTGGTGATCAGGCAGACGTCCCATCCTCGGGTTTGAATGAGGGGCCACGAGACGGTCAACGTGGGGCGCGACTCCTGCCGCGCAGCGGGCACCACTCCGATGGCTGATGTGAACGGATGCTGCCGCGCCCAGCCTTCGCGTGCCAACAGCCGCAGGCACATCGGCCGTGTCAGCTTGGGTCCGTCAGCCCTGAGGCTCGCCCAGGCTGCCGCCGCAAGCCATCAGGGACGAAGCTAAGGTTGGGTCGACACGATGCGCACCGATGCGGAGGCTGGCCATGGACGCGACGGCGCAGCCCTACCCTGAGCCCCACGAGTGGGTTGATGAACCCGACCCCGACACCAAGCGCGCGATCGACGAGGCCCACGAGGATGTCGAGGCGGGTCGCACCGTCTTCTGCCTGTCCGACGCTGCGTTCGATGCCCTTCTGGACGAGCTGGACCAGTTGGCCGTCGAGGAACACCCGAAGGCAAGCTGATGAGCCGCGTACCTCCCGTGAGCTCGGAATGATCGACGCACTATCGTGACGGCGTGCCCGCGTACGAGCAGGTGGCCCGCTTCGTGGCGGAGTACGCGCGGCTGACTCCCGAGCAGCGGCGAGCGTTCCGCCGCGCGGTCGTGCTGTTCCGCGAGGGCTTGGAGCCGGGCCAGTTCCACCCGAGCCTCGGGGTGAAGGGCTTCCGCTCGGAGCCGGGCGTGTTCGAGCTGCGCTGGGCGAAGGACGGCCGGGCGCTGTGGGAGTACGGGGACCCCGTCCCAGGCCGGGACGGCTCTCATGTGCGCTGGTTGCGGATTGGGACTCACGACATCTACAAAAGCCGATAGCCGCCACCGTCCCCGATCGATGGGATATGACCGAAAGACAGTCTGAACCGTCCCCTCTTGGGCGGTGTAGGTCTGCGCTCGCCCCCCTGCTACAGCCGGGGGGCTTTTCATTGGATGCCGCCCCGTCACCGGCCCCAGCCCCGGCCGGTGGGGAGATGGCCCCCGCCTCCTCTACGCCTTGTTGGCCGCCCTCGGTGACTATCCGGCCGCAGCCACCGGATTCCGGACCGCGATCGACGGTCTCCCCTCCGCGTTCCACCGCGACCGCGGTGTCTACCTCGCCCGCGAAGCCCTCGCGCACGCAGGAGCACGCGAACCCGAGCAAGCCGCGATACTCGGTCTCGACGCACTCACGGTCGGCGCCAGCACGCACTCCGGACGCATCATGACCAGTCTGCGGTCACTGCGTGACGCCGTCGCCGGATGGCAGACTGTCCCCCAGGTACGCGAGTTCCGCCAGGGGATGGACCAGGTCCCCACGGCCATCACCGTCTGACTACCATCCCGCCACCGGCCATCCGGTCCGCCTCCACCAGGGACTGGCCCCAGGGAAGGACGAGTTGCTCCATGCCCCAGCTCGACGACCACCGTTGGATGACCCGGGCCATCGAACTCGCCCACCGCTGCCCGCCCGCCACCGGCGCTTACTCGGTCGGCGCTGTCATCGTCGACGAGAACAACGAGGAGATCGCCTTCGGCTTCTCCGTGAGGTCGACGACGCGGTGCACGCTGAGGAATCCGCCCTCGTGAAGATCGCCCCCGACGACCCGCGGCTCGCCACCGCGACGATCTACAGCACCCTCGAACCCTGCTCGCAGCGTAAGTCCCGGCCACGCACCTGCACCCAGCTCATCCTGGAAGCAAAAATCCCACGGGTGGTCATCGCCTGGCGCGAACCCAGCCTCTTCGTCGCTGACTGCCAAGGCTACGAACTCCTCACCCAAGCCGGCGTCACTGTCGCGGAACTGCCTGAGCTTGCCGAGAAGGCCCGAGCCATGAACGCCCACCTGTCGGTCTGAATCAAATTCATCGCCTTGCGTCTCGGAAATATAAGAAAAAAGAAACGCACGCCCTGTGGGGGGCGGTATCATGTTGAGTTTGTCTACTGTAGTCAGTAAGCCATGTAAGTCGGCATGGTCAACATCTCCAGCGGCCAGCTACTTGGATCAGGCTACCAGCGACGCGACAAAGGTTACGCATGGCCAGAAATCGCTGCGGACGAATCTTGGGGCGGTTCATACTTCCACGCCCTAGGGGACGTAATGAAGTAACAAATACGTGATCGAGAGCATCATCGCAGGTCACAGGCCTGTGGAGGGTTCGAAACGCGCAAGTTATTTCATTTCGACTCCCTAGGTGCGGAATCTGCTTCGCTAATCCCAAGCGGGTGCCGAGGCATACGTCATCAAACCGGCTCTGCACACTACGCCTGAAGCCGTGTTCGACGCCTGACGCTTCGCAACTTCAGGGCTGTAGCGGAGTGCGATGGCGATGGTGTCCGGAAACGGCGACGCACCCACTCCCGGCAAGATCATGATTGTCGAGGAAATGATCGCCGGGGAAACGGGTGTGTCGTGGTCGGGGGTACGTCGTTGGATGTGGATATCGCGTGGATGGTCGGGCTGCCGGGTGGTGCACGTCGAGCGGCGGGAGTCGGGCTGGGTGCAGCTGTACCTGTCGTCGTTGGATGGGATGGCGGTGTGTTACCCGGGCGGTGAGGCCAGGTCGGGGCCGCTGCGTGAGCGTGTCGAGCAGCGGCTGGCGCACCTGGTGATCCGGACGATGGCAGTGGTCTGGGACAAGCGGAGGCTGTACTGCGACAACGACGCGTGCGGGCAGCGGACCTTCGCCGAGACCGGGCCGATGGCCGTACGGGGGGCGCGGGTCTCGGTGTCGGGCCGGGAGACGAGGGGCCATCTCGTCGGGGGACTGGCTGGTCCCGGTGCGCCGGGTCGCCGACGCGCTCGGCTCCAGCTGGCACACGGCCCAGGATGCGCTGGACCGGTTGGCCGAGCTGGCCGGGATCACGGTCACTCTCCCTACCGACACCGCGGGGGCATCAATGCCACGAGCGCCGTGGGCGGCGTGGGGGTGGGGTGCGCGCCGGTCGCGGCGGTCGGTGTCCGAGCCGCGGTCCAGGGTGGGTGTGCTCGGGATCGACTATCGCCGCGGCCGGCCCCGCTATCACCAGGACCCGGTCAGTGGCTGCTGGGTGGCGGACGCGGACCGGTGCGCGACCGGGCTGTTCGACGCGACCGGCGGGCATTGCCTGCTCGGGGTCGTCGAGGGCCGGACCGTTGCGGGCGACGTCGACTGGCTGGCCGCCCAGCCCGAGCAGTGACGCGCCGGGATCTGGGCCGTCACGATCGACATGTCCACGACCTACGCCTATGCCGCCCGCGAGGCGCTGCCCCACGCCCTGCTCGCGATCGACGGTTTCCACGTCAGCCGAGGTGGGACAACGTCTCGGAGAGCAGGATGGTCAGGTGTACCGTACTGGGTATCATCCCTGGTCAGGAGCCGCACGGATCGCCCCCGGTTTGGCTGGCCTGGATCGTCCACTCCGGTGATCTCGCCGGAGTGGAACTGCTCCCAAAGGGTTTATGAGTGTGCTGCGCCCGGATTCTTCGTCCCCTCGGTCTGGCATCAATCGCTTTCACCGCCTGGCTCGGTCGCACCGGCGAACCCGGCTGGCGACATCGCCGGCATGCGGGAGCCGGGGTCACCCGGTCAGCGAAAATGACCGGGTAGATCACCGCGGCCCGCGACGCCGAGTTTGCGATAGATACCGGTCAGGGCCTTCTCCACAGCCGAGGGCGTGACGTGCAGGTGTCGGGCGATGGCGGCGTTCGTCTGGCCGGAGGCCGCGCAGCGGGCTATCTGCAGCTCGCGGTCGGTGAGCGCAGCGACGCCGGAGCCCCGGGGGCGACGCGGGCGTCCGCCGGCCATCGCCAGGCGCTCAGCGGCCTGGTCGGCCAGGGCCTGCGCACCGCAGCTCGCGGCGAGGTCTACGGCCTGGTGGAGCACCTCACGAGCCTCGCGCTTGCGGGCTGCGCGGCGCAGCGCGTCGCCGTACTCGGTAAGGGCGAGGGCGTGCTCGTACCGGGCTGGGGAGGCCTCCAGGCTGCGCACCGACTCGGCCAGCAGGGCCAGCCCGGCCGACCCGCCGGTGACGGTACCGGCAGCGCACAGCGTCTGGCCGATGGCTGAGGCGACGCCGGTGCGCCGCGCCTGCGAGACGGCCTGGTCCGCCAGCTCCCGTGCCCGCGCCGGGTCGGTGTGCCGCCGGGCCTGGGCAAGCAGCCCCAGCCATGGGCACCATGCTGGGTTGACCGCGCCGCGGGCGTCCAACCGCCGGCCCAGATCGGTCAGGACATCGTCGGCCTCGACGGTTCGGCCCTGGGCCAGGCTCAGCTCGGCGCGGACGAGCTGCGGCAGCGGGATTGTCACCGCCTCCGGGAAAGGGCCGCCGTAACTGTGGGCCGCGGTGACCTGCTCCGCTGACTCGATCTTTCCCTGGGCGACCAGCGCCTGCAGCAGGGTGCCCAGCGCGAACCAACGGGCGGGGCTGCGCGGCGCGAGGGAGTCGGCACACCGCAGTGCCCGGCGGGCAGCAGACTCGGCGTCGACGAGCCGCCCGGTGCGGTAGTGGATCTGGCCGTGCAGGGCGTAGCCGAACGCCAGATGGGTACCGTGCCAGCCCTGCTTCTTCAGCTCCGCCAGGCCCGTCGCATGCAGCTCCAGCGCCCGCTCGGGTCGGTCGCAGTACAGGTGACACAGCGCGACCAGGACGGGGATCTCGAACCCCCAGTCCTCGTCCACCCAGCTCATCCCGGTGCCCAGCGCGGCCGCCGCCAGGCCGAGGACAGTATCTGCCGGCTCCCCACGCAACATCGCGTCCCAGGCCCGCAGGCCCAGCAGCGACTGTTCGGTGACCGTCCGCCCGGACATCCCCCGCACCAGACGTGCCAGCCGCCGGGAACGGGCGTGCGCGTCGTCATCGTCCATCCAGAACATTGCCCACAGCATGTGCTCGGCACGCAGCCGTAGCCGGGCCTGGTGGGTCGCCGCCGTGCGGGCCTCGACGTCGAGCAGCCGGACCGCATCGGCCATCCGGTCGTCGTGGGCCAGCGACTTCGCCAGCCGCAGTGCTACGGTCTCCCGCAGCCCCGGCCGCAGACCGGGCTGCGCGAGGGCTGCGGACAGATGAAATATCGCCTGCTGGGGGTCCCGTACCAGGGTGGCCAGGCCGAGACTGTGCAGCACCTCGGCGGCCGCATCCGGCGGGGGCGGCTCACGCCGGGCCCGGTCCAGGAACACGGCTGCTTCGGCGGGCGAGCCCGTGGCCAGGCTGAGCCGGCCGGCCGCAAGCAGAATTCCGGCGGCCCACCCCTCACCCCGCGGGGGCAGCGACAGCAGGTGTGCCGCCGCGTCGAGGCAGCCATGGCCGTGGTCCAGCAGAAGCCGGGCCGCGGCCAGGCGCAGCCGGATGTGGTCCGGGCGGGGAAGCGACCGCAGCACCGCGTCGGCGTACAGCGGATGTGGGAACGTGGGCGGATCGCCGGGACCATCGGGCCGCAGGACGAGCGCGGCCCGTAGCCGGTCGGCCGCCTCCTCGGCCTGCAGCCGGTTCAGGCCCGCCACCCGGGCGGCCAGGTCGAGGGTAGCCCGAGAGCTGAGGATCGCCACCGCCCTGGCCAGCTCCGTCGTCGCCGGGCCGAGCCGGCCGAGCTGTGCCAGCAGGTGGGCGGCCAGCGTCCTCGACGCCAGCGCGGTCAGGGCGGGCAGCCCCGCGCCGGTCGGCGTGACATCCTGTGCCCGAGCCCGGGACAGCACGTCGACGAGGACGAGCGGTATACCTCCGGTCAGCTCGCCGGCCCGCTCGCAGAACGGCTCCTGCGCCCCGTCGCCGAGCGCGTGGCGGACGAGCTCGGCGACACCTCCGGCGCTGAGCGGCCGCAGTCGGTGGCTGGCCGCGGCGGCGACGGCCGAGATGGCGGACGGGAAACGGCGGGGGAGCTCCTCGGGGCGGCAGGCCATGACTATCGCGACCGGCAGCATCTCCACCTGCGACGCGAACGTGGAGATCCAGCCGTAGGAGGAGCGGTCGGCCCAGTGGGCGTCGTCCACCGTCAGCAACAGCGGCCCCCGTAGCCTGCTCAGCCGCACGGCGAGCCTGCTCAGTCCGTCGGCGACGTCCCGCGGGTCCGGGCCGTGCCCACTCTGCCTGCTGGACGCACCGGACGCACCGGGTGGGCCGGAGACGTCACCGCGGACACCGAGGCCGACGGCCCGGGCGAGGATCTCCCCGTGCTCGCCCACCAGCTCCCCCAGCTCGGCCGGTGTGTGCGCCAGCAGCTCACGCTGGAACAACTGGGCGGTGACGAACCAGGGGGAGTCCTGGTAAGAAAGGTCGCCGCGGGCAGCGAGGACGGTGACACCCGCTGAGCGCGCGAGCTCGCGGATCCGCGCCAGCAGAGCCGTCTTTCCCAGGCCGGCCTGGCCCTCCACCAGCAGCACTCCGCCACCGGTCGCGGCGCCACCGAACGCGGGCTGCCCCTGCACCGGGCCGGCGATCCGCCCGATCAGGGTCTCGGCTGCCGATAGCTCCGCGCCGCGTTCCAACAGAGGGGGCGCCTGCGTCGGCCAGCCTGCCCATCCGTCGCCTGCCCACCGGCCGGCCCGCCCATCGCCGGGCTGCTGGGGGATGGTCAGCCCACCGGAAGCAGGACGGCCCGGGTGTAAAGCGCGGGGGCGGCTGCGATCAGTGCTGTGTCGAGATGCAGCACCAGCCGTCCCGGTTCGTGATGCACCCTCAGACCGGCGGCGCCATAGCCTTCCAGCATGATCTCGCCGGTGCCGCGGCCATGGTCGAGCACCCCGTGGGCCCGGCCGTTCGCGACGTGTGAACGGCGGTACCGCAAACCGGCGGGGCTCAGATCCGTCGCGGAGCGGCCATCGGTGATGTACGAGGTGTGCACGCCCGCGAAACGACCGTCGGCAGCTACCTGAATGTCGAGGTGGAAATCCTTCAGGTGGAAGCCCTGGTGCTCGGCCGCCCCCGGGACCAGCCGCTCCGCGGAGCACCAGCGCCCCGCATACCCCCGCCGGCCGACGGATCCCGACCCGGCCCGTCTCCCCCGATTACCGAACACGGACGCATCGTAGGCTGCGGATCACCCGGCCTTACAGTGGAGAAACCCATGCGTCTTCCCAGGCCCCTGCCAGGACGGGACGCTCGGGACGCCACCCCGGTCAGCCGCCGCCCGGAGGATCCAGGTCCAGGTCCGGGCCCGGATCCTCCCTGCTCGGCGGATCGTCAGGGTCCAGCGGGGAAAGAGGATGGGGACCTGGGCCCCGCAGGCCGAGATACAGCCCGGCGAGTTCGGCGCGTGAGGCGACACCGTGCAGCCGGTAGAGGTCGCGGGCCAGGTTCTCGGCATGGCCCCGGGAGATGTAAAGCTCGGCGGAGATCGCGTCGAAGTCGTCGCCGCGGAGAATGCGCCGCAGCAGTTGCAGTTTCAGGCGCGTCATCCCCGTGCGCGAGCCCGCGGCGGCATCCGGGCCGCCGAGGGACGCCAGCAGCCGGTGACAGCGCTCCGCGTAGGTCCGGGCGCCGAGGCTGGTGAAGGTTTCCAGGGCGGACCGGAGATTCTCCTCGGCTTTCGGCCGCCGGCGTAGGCTCCGGTTCACCTCGCCGGCGCGCAGCCGAGCCAGGGCGGCGGGGAAGACCATGTGCAGCCGGTCCGCTTCGGCCGCGGTGTGTTCCAGTAGCTCCATGGCCGCGTGCGGCGAGCAGCGTCCCGCGGGCCCGCGCCGCGGCGGCCAGCGCGCAGGGCGAGGCACGGGCCCGGGCCTGCGCCTCGTAGTGGTCCAGCTCGGCCTCGGCCTCGTCGTGGCGGCGAAGCCGGACCAGTGCTTCGACGTGGAGGTCGCGCCAGTCGAAGACGCCGGGGGCGGTGGCCCCGTCCGGATGGGCGAGTTGGGCCACCCGGGAGCAGGCTGCGACAACCCCGGCCGGGTCGTCGAGGGCTGCGGCGAGGTGCGCGGCGGCCGTGGTGTGGAACGCGCACAGCGATGGAACTTCATGGGCACCGTTTTCCGCCGCGCGGGTGAGCAGCCGGCCCGCCTCGGCCGCCTCCCCCCGGGCGGCCGGGACGAGCGCGGCGGTTGCGTAGACGAAGGCGATGACCCACACGTGCCCGGCAGATTCCGCGAGTGCGACGGCGTCGCGCCCCCCCGGCCGCGGACTCGGCCCACCTCCCAGAACGGAAGGTGGCCTCCGCGTAGTGGGCCAGTCCGATGAACCGCAGATGCACCGATTCGATGTCGGCGTAGCCACCGGGGGCGAGCTGTTCGGCCGCGGTGGCCAGATTCCCCGACTACAGGTGCGTCACCCCGCGGCCGACTCGCAGCGTGGCCAGGGTGTGCGCGGTCGGGGCGAGGGTGCCGCCGGCCGCGTCGAGCTCCGCCAGGGCTGCTGGCCACCGTGCTCGGCCGTGAGTGCGGTGGCCACGAAGACCAGCCCCAGAGCCCGATGGGCGGACGAGGCCGCCGTCTCCGCGAAGGCGCGCCGGCCCCAGAGCTGTGCCTCACGGTAGTGGCCGGCCGGGATGTTCACCTGGGCCAGCCAGGCGGCACTCTGCGCCGCGGTCGCCGCGTCGCCCGTGGAACGCGCCTCAGCCCAGCTGCCCACCAGACCGCGTTCGCCTGCCTCCCGGTCGCCCGACAGCAGGTCCAGATGGGCGCGCACGTAGCGGTATCGGGCTGGTCTTTCCGGGTCGCGGCCCGCACCGTCGCCCAGCGCCGCGGCCGCCTCGTCCTGTTCACCGCCCTGCAGGAACGACATCGCCGCGTCCAGCCGCAGGCCGCGGGCTCGGGCCTGGTCCGGGCTCACCGCGGCGGCGAGCATGAGATGGTCCGCCGAGCGGATGTGCAGACCGGCGGCTGATTCGGTTGCGGCCTGCTGCTCCAGCTCGACCGCGAGCGCGCCGTCCGGGACTAGCGTGGCCGCGGCGCGGTGCTCCAACGCGGTGGCCGGGTCGGTGGATGACCGGGCCACCGCCAGGTGCATCGCTGTCCGCTCGGCGAGGTCGAGGGCGTGGTAGACGGCCGCGCGGATCAGCGCATGCGGCGGGACCACCCGCAGGTGCGGCGGCTGACCGGACGTGGTGACCAGACCGTGGCGCAGGGCGTCCCCGAGAGCACTGGCCGGGTTGGCGACATCGGCGATCACGGCGGCCTGCGCCGGCGCACAGGCCCGACCCAGGACGGTGACCACTGCGGCGAACCGGCGCCCGTCCGGCGGGCAGGCGGCAAGACGACGATGGACCAGTGAGGCCAGCGACTCCGGCGGCGGTGGTGCCCCCACATCCGTCGCCGGGGCGATCGCGTTCCCGCCCTGGTGGGCAAGCAGCATCGCAAGCCACAGGGGATTTCCCCCGGTGGCATCGACGAGGGACTGCAGTCGGCGACGCGGCTGGCGCCCGGCCCCGACCGCGTCGCACAGCTCATCGAGTTCGTCGGCGTCGAAGCCGTCGAGGCGCAGGACGGTCCCGCCCACCTCGGCGTGACGGCGCAGCTCGTCGAGGCCCGGGGAGCTGTGTGGACGCCCGGTCAGCACCAGCAGCAGCGGCAGCCGGCCGGAACGCAGCAGCAGATAGTTGACCAGCCGTAGCGAGGGCTGATCGCACCAGTGGATGTCGTCGAGGTGCAGAACGACCGGCCCGGCGGCGCACAGGTCCGTGACGGCACGGGTCAGCAGGTCGCCGGTCCAGCGGATCCGCTGGTCGTCGAGAGGCCTGGAAGCATCGCCAGCCATGGTGGCCGGGGCGCCCAGCACGTCGAGCAAACGAGCCGAAAGTTCCAGATCGTGCCTACGCCCGCCTTCACCGGCCGCGACGCGGAAGACACGGAACGTGGGCCCGGCCTCTGCCGCGGAGCCATCACCGGAGTTTTCGCCGCGGTCGGCTGCCAGGTCCGTTAGGAACCGGTTCAACTGCCAGGTCCGTTAGGAACCGGTTCAACAACGTGGTCTTCCCGACCCCGGCGCGGCCTTCGACTAGGACACAACGGCACCCGTACGCGGCGACAGCGGCGGCGAACTGTGCCGCGAGTTGGCCGAGCTCAGCTGACCGACCGACGAAAACAGTCGTGTTCGAACTCACTCACCGCACCCCCGCCGCACGGTCCGAGATCCCACCTGTGGATCACAGTACCGGCAGACGGACAGCCAGGGTTGGCCGAGCTGTGCGGCCGCGGTGGTCAGGCGAGACGGGACCGCCAGGTGTGCCTCGCCCGTGCCTGCGCCGGGCCCGCGCGGCGTGGACGTCCTGCCTGCCCGCGTTGAGGAGTCTCCACATAGGTACCCCCGGAGCTTTGCCCCTGGCCGCTCCGGAGGAGAACCGCCCGCCGGTACAGGCGGGGGCTGCCCGGGATGAGCCCCGTGTCGAGCAGAAGGGTCATCTGGCCGGGTGCCGACTCGAAACCGAAGGCGCTGCGCCCGGTATC
>NZ_CDWRCM010000130.1:0-8193 GCF_977927585.1 Frankia sp. CcWB2
TGTTCGGCCACGCCAGCTTCGGCCTGCTCCGCAAACGGGCCCTCCTCACCCGATGATCACCGGCGGGCCAGAAGAATCACAAGATCAGCGACAGATCCGGGTGCCGCGGCGACTGGTCGCCGCGGCCCTGGTCGGCCTGCTCCTGGCGCGATGCGCCGTTGCCGGGAGGCTGGCGCCGTGGCCGCCGCCCGGCTGGCGCCTGGTCGCCTGCGACGTCGGTCAGGGCGACGCCCTCGTGCTGTCGGCGGGACCGGGCACCGCGGTGCTGGTCGATGCCGGCCCCGATCCGGCCCTGCTGACCCGCTGCCTCTCTGACCTCGGCGTGCGACGGATACCGGTGGTCATTCTCAGTCACTTCCACGCCGATCACGTCGAGGGGCTGCCGGCCGTGCTCGGCCGGCTTCCGGTGGGGGAGGTACTCAGCAGCCCGCTGGGGGAACCCGTTCTCCAGTGGCATCGGGTCCAACAGCGGACCCGGCGGGCCGGTGTGCCGCTGCGGACGGCCGTCATCGACTCCCGGGCACGGGTGGGGGCGGTCTCCTGGACCGTCCTGGCTCCGCGCACCGTGTTGCACGGCACCGAGAGCGATCCCAACAACGCGAGCCTGGTGCTCTCCGCACGGGTGGGGGAGGTGACCATCCTGCTCACCGGGGATGTGGAGCCGCCGGCCCAGCGGATGTTGACCGGCCGGCCGGGGGATCGGACGGCGCTACGAGCCGACGTGCTCAAGGTGCCCCATCACGGCGCCGCGGATCAGGACGTCACCTTCCTCGCGGCGACCGGGGCCCGATTTGCCCTGATCAGTGTCGGCACCGGGAACAGCTATGGTCATCCCGCGCGGTCCACCCTGCGGACGCTGCGCCGGTCCGGCATGGCCGTCGCCCGGACCGACCGCGACGGCGCGGTGGCGGTGGTCGCCGCGGCGGCACCCGCCGGGTCCGCCGAGTCCGGGTCCGCCGAGTCCGGGTCCGCCGAGTCCGGGTCGCCGGCGGGAGCCGCCTCCGGGTCGGGGGCGCGGGTCCGCGTCTCGGTGGTGCTCCGCCGGCCTGGGGGCGGATCGTGACATGCTCACCTGCGTGTCCTCCTTTGCACTGCCGCCGCTCGTCCTCGTCACCGGCGACGAGGATCTACTCGTCGGTCGAGCCGTGCGCGGGGTTCTCGACGCGGCTCGGGCCCGTGATCCCGACGTCGAGGTCGTCGACCGGGCGGCCGGTGAGCTCAGCGAGGCCGATCTGATCGACCTCGGCGCCACCTCGATGTTCGGAGGTGGCCGGGTGATGGTCGTCCGTGGCACGCAGGACCTCGCCGAGGATCTGCGTGACGCGTTGCTGGAGTACATCGGTCGTCCGCTCGACGACGTCGTGCTCGTCGTCGTCCACAGCGGAGCGGTGAAGAACCGCAAACTCGCGGACGCGATGAAGGCCGCGGGCGCGCGGGTCGTGCCGGCAGTGAAGATCACCAAGTCGCGGGAGCGTCACGATTTCGTCGTCGCCGAAGTGCGGCGTCTCGGCGGCCGGGTCAGCGAGGGCGCGGTGCGCGCCCTGCTCGACGCGGTCGGCGGTGATCTGCGTGAGCTCGCCGCCGTTTGCGATCAGCTCGTGGCCGACACCGACGGGCTGCTCGACGAGGCCGCGGTGGCCCGTTTCCACCGGGGCCGGGCCGAGGCCAGCGGGTTCGCCGTCGCGGACGCGATCATCGGCGGCGACCTGCCGCAGGCGTTGACGCTGCTGCGTCAGTCCCTGGAGGGGGGTACCGCGGCCGTACTGGTCTCCAGTGCCGTCGCCGGTGGTCTGCGTGACCTCGCCCGGGTGGCGTCCGCGGGTCCTGGCTCGAAGTGGGATCTCGCCCGAGCCCTGGGCATGCCGGACTGGAAGGTCGAGAAGGCGCAGCGATCCGCCCGAGCCTGGTCGGACCGGGGTCTCGGCCAGGCCCTGCGGGCGGCCGCCGAGGCCGACGCTGGCGTCAAGGGCACTGCGGTCGACGCCGGTTACGCCTTGGAGAAACTGTTGCGCGAGGTCGCCGTGGCCAGGTCGGGTGGGCGGGCCCGGGCGGCCGGGAGCCGGGGATGACCGACGGTCCGGGAGCCGGTGCCGGCCTCGTCGTGGCTCCCCAGCCGGCCGTCGACCCTGACGCCCCGCCGCCGGGCGGCTGGTTCGGCCTGCGGGTGCTACCTGCGGGCCGGATGCGGGGACTGCTCATGATCGTGACTGGGCTGGTCACGGTGGTGATTGCACTCGGTGATCTTGCGAGCGCCTGGGTGGTCGGTGTCCTCCCGCTGACCGTCGGCGCGATGGTTGCCTATCACGAGGTGCTTGAGCGGCTGATCCGGCCGGACGACGTCTCGGCGGAACCGGCCCCACTGCAGCCCGGAGCCCGTTCCACGCCGTGCAGCGGGCTCTGACCGGACGAGAGGCCTGACCGGCGGGTGGACACGCGGAAAGGCCGGGACGCCTGCGGCGCCCCGGCTGGAGGAAGACGACTCAGCTGGCGGCCAAGTCGGCATGCGCGCGAGCCAGCGCCGACTTCTTGTTGGCGGCCTGGTTGGCGTGAATGACACCCTTGCTGACGGCCTTGTCCAGCTTGCGGGACGCGATCCGCAGCGTCTCGTCGGCGCGCTCGACGTCACCGGCCTCCACGGCGTCGCGGAAGCGACGCACGTGCGTCTTGAGTTCCGACTTCACAGCCTTGTTGCGCAGCCGCCGCTTCTCGTTGGTGAGGTTGCGCTTGATCTGCGACTTGATGTTGGCCACGCGGGAGAACCTCTGATTTGTCGAGTCGGGGTGGTGCGGACACGTTATAGTACGCGCCGCACGGAATGGCGAGCAGATCATGACCGGACGACGATACGGCCCGTCACGACGACGATGCGGCCCGTCACGGACGGCACTCAGATTATCAAACCCCCGCGCGCCGGCGCACCGGCGCACCGGCGCGCGCGGCTCCTGGCACGATGAAGGTGGTCGACCCAGATCTCGGCACGGGCGGCTCCACCGTGATCACCGCGAGCGAAACGAGAACTCTCCGCGTGTCCACAGCCCCGCACCTGGCGCCCGGCGCCGACCCGGCGATGATCCGCAACTTCTGCATCATCGCCCACATCGACCACGGCAAGTCGACCCTTGCCGATCGGATGCTTGGTGTGACCGGTGTCGTGGAGGCGCGCAACATGCGCGCGCAGTACCTCGACCGCATGGACATCGAGCGTGAGCGCGGGATCACCATCAAGGCCCAGAACGTGCGCCTGCCATGGCGGGCCGACGATGGTCGGGACTACATCCTGCATCTCATCGACACGCCGGGCCACGTTGACTTCAGTTACGAGGTGAGCCGTTCGCTCGCGGCCTGCGAGGGCGCGGTGCTGCTGGTCGACGCGGCCCAGGGCATCGAAGCGCAGACTCTGGCGAACCTGTACCTGGCGATTGAGAACGACCTGACCATCGTTCCGGTACTCAACAAGATCGATCTTCCGGCGGCCCAGCCGGAGAAGTACGCCGAGGAGATCGCGACGATTATCGGCTGCGAACCGGGCGAGGTGCTCCGCGTGTCCGGCAAGACCGGCCAGGGGGTGCCGGAGCTGCTCAACGAGATCGTGCGCCGGGTGCCCGCCCCGGTCGGCGATCCGGACGGTCCGGCTCGTGCGATGATCTTCGACAGCGTCTACGACATCTACCGCGGCGTCATCACCTATGTACGGGTGGTCGATGGCACGCTGACCACCCGCGACCGGTGTCTGATGATGTCGACCGGCGCGAGCCACGAGACCCTCGAGGTAGGTGTCATCTCGCCGGACCCCCATCCGACCGGGTCGCTGTCGGTCGGCGAGGTCGGCTACGTCATCCCTGGGGTCAAGGACGTCCGGCAGGCCCGGGTCGGCGACACCATCACCACTACCCGGCGGCCGGCGACGGAGATGCTCGGTGGCTATCGGGATCCGTTGCCGATGGTGTACTCCGGGCTGTATCCGATCGACGGCAGCGAGTATCCCGCGCTGCGCGAGGCTCTCGACAAGCTTCAGCTCAACGACGCCGCCCTGACCTACGAACCGGAAACCTCCGCGGCACTGGGGTTCGGATTCCGGTGCGGCTTCCTGGGCCTGCTGCATCTGGAGATCGTCCGGGAGCGGCTGGAGCGCGAGTTCAACCTCACCCTCATCTCCACGGCCCCGAACGTCGTCTACCGGGTGGTCATGGAGGACCTTTCCGAGGTCACAGTGACCAATCCCAGTGACTGGCCGGGTGGGAAGATCGCCGAGGTGTACGAGCCCGTCGTCGAGGCGATGCTGCTGCTGCCGACCGACTTCGTCGGGGCGGTGATGGAACTGTGCCAGGGCCGGCGCGGCGTCCTGAAGGGGATGGACTATCTGTCGACCGACCGGGTGGAACTCAAGTACACGTTGCCCCTCGGTGAGATCATCTTCGACTTCTTCGACGCCCTGAAGTCCAGGACCCGGGGCTATGCCAGCCTCGACTACGAGCCGGCGGGGGAGCAGCTGGCCGATCTGGTGAAGGTCGACATCCTGTTGCAGGGGGAGACCGTCGATGCTTTCTCGGCGATCGTGCACCGTGAGAAGGCCTACGCTTACGGCGTGTCCATGACGACCAAGCTGCGCGAGCTGATTCCGCGTCAGCAGTTCGAGGTGCCGATCCAGGCGGCGATCGGCAGCCGGATCATCGCGCGGGAGAACATCCGCGCCATCCGCAAGGACGTGCTCGGCAAGTGCTACGGCGGCGACATCACCCGCAAGCGCAAGCTGCTCGAGAAGCAGAAGGAGGGCAAGAAGCGGATGAAAACGATCGGTCGGGTCGAGGTGCCACAGGAGGCCTTCATCGCGGCGCTGTCCACGGACACCGGCAAGCCGGCGGTGAAGTGAGTCCGGTGCGGGGCCGACGCGGGACCGTGGCGCCATCTGCCTGTTCGGCCGCTCAGCCGGTCGGCAGGGGGGTGGCCGGGAGACGGATCGGTTCGGTGGCCGGTTCGGAGAACGACAGGCCCGCGACGGGGGCGGCGGCGCTGGAACGGTACACGGTGGTTCGGGGTGGGAGCAGTTCGAAGATCTCGTCGAGAACGGCCCTGGCGTCGTCGTCCATGACCGGATCTTTTCGCACCGACGTCGATCGGTCCACGGTGAACCACTCATATTTTCCCTTCTGTGCCCAACGATGACAAAATGTCATTACACTCGGCCAGCTTCGCTGAAGCGGGTATTCCGGCCTTATCTCCAGGTGGTCCTCGTGTGGCCATCCTTGGCCCGCCGACGCGGTTGACAAACGTAGCGTTGCCGCGAGAGCACACGTTGGGGGCACACTGGGGGCATGCCACAAAAGCCTCCCGACGGCTCGCCTCCGCCGGACGACGGTGCCCTCCCGGCTGCCGCGCTGGCCGAGGTGACCCGGCGACCGTTCGGGGTCTACGTGCATGTGCCCTACTGTGCGGCGCGCTGCGGCTACTGCGACTTCAACACCTACACGGCGGCCGACCTGGGCGGCGCACTGGTGTCGTCGGTGGGCCTCACGACGTTCGTCGACATCGCGACTGGCGAGGTCCGGCTCGCGCGTACCGTGCTTGGTGAGCAGGAGCTCGTGATCTCCACGGTCTTCGTCGGTGGCGGCACGCCGACCCTGTTGACCGCTGACGATCTCGGGCGGCTGTTGCGGATCCTGGACGACGGGTTCGGGTTGGCGCCCGACGCGGAGATCACTACCGAGGCGAATCCGGAGTCGGTGGATCCGGCGCAACTGGAGCAGCTGCGCGCCGCCGGTTACACCCGGATCTCCTTTGGCATGCAGAGTAGCCGTCCGCACGTCCTCGCCGCCCTGGACCGGCGGCACACCCCCGGCCGCGTGCCCGAGGTGATGCGCTGGGCCCGCAAGGCCGGCTTTGACCAGGTCAGCCTGGACCTCATCTACGGGGCTCCGGGCGAGTCGGAGGCGGACTGGGCGGCGAGCCTGGACGCGGCGATCCAGCTCGGCCCGGACCACGTCAGTGCCTACGCGCTGACGGTTGAGGAGGGCACGAAACTGTCCCGCCGGGTCCGCCGGGGCGAGCTGCTCGAACCCGACGACGACCTGCTTGCCGACCGCTACCTGCAGGCCGATGACGCTCTGTGCGCGGCCGGCCTGACCAGCTACGAGGTCAGCAACTGGTCGCGGGGGGCCGGTACCCGGTGCCGGCACAATCTGGGGTACTGGCGCGGAGATCACTGGTGGGGGATCGGTCCGGGCGCGCACAGCCACGTCGGCGGGGTGCGATGGTGGAACGTGCGTCATCCGGCGGAGTACGCGGCCCGGCTGGGGGCCGGGCGCAGTCCCGCGGCCGCCCGGGAGGAGCTCGACGCGCAGGCCCGCAGGGTCGAGCGGGTCATGCTGGGCGTCCGGTTGGCCGAGGGACTGGCCGTCGGTGAGCTGGACGGGGCCGGCCGGGAGGCCGCCGCCGGGCTCGCGAAGTCCGGCCTGGTGGAACCCGGTGCCCTGGAGTTCGGCCGGGTGCGTCTCACCCGTCGCGGTCGTCTGCTCACCGACACGGTCGTGCGAGCCCTGCTGCCCGGCTGATGCCGCTGCCCGACTGGCGGCCGTCCGGTGGCCCGATCGGGCGGGACTGGAACCTGGGTACCGGCGTGTTCGTTTCGTTATGAGGACGTCGCCGGGCCCTCACCGGTAATTCGTGGGGCGGCTCATGTTCTGTGCTTCGACCTGAGCAGGCGGCTACACTTGGCACTCACTGCGGCCGAGTGCCAAGCTGGGTGCCCGCCGCTGTACATACCGTGGCCCGGCCACGTTCCGCCTGGTGAAGGGGGTGCGACCGCGTGCTGGAGGATCGGCGGCTCGAAGTCCTTCGGGCGATTGTTGAGGACTTTGTGCTGAGCAACGAGCCGGTGGGTTCCAAGGCGCTGGCGGAGCGGCACAACCTCGGTGTGTCATCAGCTACTGTCCGTAACGACATGTCCGCCCTGGAGGAAGAGGGGTACATCACACAGCCCCATACCAGCGCAGGACGGATACCGACGGACAAGGGCTACCGGTTGTTCGTGGACCGGTTGTCCGGGGTGAAGCCGCTGTCCCGGGCTGAACGTCGGGCGATCCAGAGCTTCCTGGAGGGCGCCGTCGACCTGGACGACGTGGTGCGCCGCTCCGTGCGGCTGCTCGCCCAGCTCACCCGGCAGGTGGCCGTCGTGCAGTACCCCTCCCTGTCGAGTAGCAGCATCCGGCACATCGAGGTTGTCACGCTCGGCCCGTACCGCCTGCTGATGGTCCTCATCACCGACACCGGGCGGGTCGAGCAGCGTATCGTCGACAGCCTCGTACCCATCGACGACGAGGTCGCCGGCGAGCTGCGTTCCGCGCTCAACTGCGCGCTGGCCGGCCGGCGCTTGGTCGACGCCCCCGACATCGTCGCGGCCCTGCCCGACAGCACCCGCTCCGAGCTGCGCCCCTACCTGACCACGATGGCCGGCGCCGTGCTGGAGTCGCTAGTCGAGCCGCAGGAGGAGCGCATCGCGATGGCCGGGACGGCGAATCTCACGCGGTCCCCGGTCGACTTCGCCGACTCGTTGCGGTCGATACTTGAGGCATTGGAAGAACAGGTCGTGCTGATGAAGCTCATCGGCTCGGCGCGGGAGACCGGTACTGTAACCGTACG
This sequence comes from Frankia sp. CcWB2, assembly GCF_977927585.1. Classification (NCBI taxonomy): domain Bacteria; kingdom Bacillati; phylum Actinomycetota; class Actinomycetes; order Frankiales; family Frankiaceae; genus Frankia; species Frankia sp. CcWB2. The sequence continues at coordinate 7,636 of NZ_CDWRCM010000130.1, forward strand.
GATCGGTCGCGAAACGGATGTGGACGCCCTCCGGTCCACCGCGGTGGTGGCCACGGGATACGGTCGTGGTCCCTTCGCGCTGGGTGGGATGGGGGTGGTCGGCCCGATGCGCATGGACTATCCGGGGACGATGGCGGCCGTCCGGGCCGTCGCCAAATATGTGGGTGAACTCTTGGGTGCCGACTGATGGCAGTGGATTATTACGCCGTTCTGGGCGTACGCCGGGAAGCGTCGAACGACGAGATCAAGCGGGCCTACCGCAAACTGGCCCGTGAGCTGCATCCGGACGTCAATCCAGATCCGGATGCGCAGCAGCGATTCCGGGGCGTCACGGCCGCGTACGAGGTGCTCTCCGATCCGGAGAAGCGCCAGATCGTCGACCTGGGCGGCGATCCGCTCGCGCCCGGCGGCGGCGGCGGTGGTGGTTCGCCGTTCGGCGCCGGTTTCGGCGGCCTTGGTGACATCATGGACGCCTTCTTCGGCGGCGGGTCGAGCCGTGGGCCCCGGTCCCGGGTCCGGCGCGGCAACGACGCGCTGCTGCGTATCGAGCTCGACCTG
>NZ_CDWRCM010000130.1:8258-12188 GCF_977927585.1 Frankia sp. CcWB2
GAGACCGCGTTCGGCGCCACGCGCGAGATCACCGTGGACACGGCGGCGGTGTGCTCGACGTGTACCGGCGCCGGTGCGGCTCCCGGCACGCACCCGTCGACCTGCGGTACCTGCGGCGGGCGGGGCGAGGTCCAGCAGGTCACCCGTTCCTTCCTCGGCCAGATGGTGACCTCCCGGCCTTGTCCGCGGTGTTCGGGTACTGGCACCGTGATCGAGCATCCCTGCCGGGACTGCGGCGGCGACGGCCGGGTACGCAAGCGCCGGACGCTCACCGTGAAGATCCCCTCCGGGGTCGAGGACGGCATGCGCATCCGGCTGTCGGGCGAGGGCGAGGTCGGGCCCGGCGGCGGGCCGCCCGGTGACCTTTACGTCGAGGTCTCCGAGAAGCAGCACCCGGTCTTCACCCGGGAGGGCGACGATCTGCACTGTGAGCTGCCGCTGCCGATGACCTCGGCGGCGCTCGGCACCTCCGCCACGCTGGAGACCCTCGACGGCACCGAGACCATCGCCGTGAAGCCCGGCACCCAGCCCGGTGAGGTCATCAAGCTCGCCGGGCGCGGGGTTCCGCATCTGCGGGCCGCCGGGCGCGGTCATCTGCACATCCACATCAACGTCGAGACTCCGACGAAGCTGGACGGCGAGCAGGAGCGGTTGCTGCGGGAGTTGGCGAAGCTGCGCGACGAGGAGGCGCCGGCCGTCGTGGGCGGATCCTCCGACGGCGGCGCGGCGGGGCTGTTCCGGCGGCGGGGCACGCGCCGCGGCCGTTAGCCCGGTCGTCGGCCGTGACCGCTGCGGAGAGGATGCATCCTGACCAGCGCCCTGTTCCGGCTGTCGCCGCTGCCGATCGCGGACTCGTTCACCCTCGCTGGTCCGGAGGGTCGCCATGCGGCCATGGTGCGCCGGCTGCGGCCGGGGGAACCGGTCGACGTGACCGACGGTCTTGGCCATGCGGTGGAGTGCGAGGTCGTCGCCGTCCGGCGGGATGAGATCGACTGCGCCGTCCGGCGCCGGGCCGCCGCCGGGGCCCCGAGCCCCCGGCTGGTTGTCGTGCAGGCCCTTGCCAAGGGGGATCGGGGCGAGCGGGCGGTGGAGATGCTGACCGAGGTCGGTGTCGACGAGATCGTGCCGTGGTCGGCGGCCCGGTCCGTGGCCCGTTGGGAGGATGTCCGTGGCGTGCGGGCCCGGGAACGCTGGGTCAGAGCCGCGGAGGAGGCGTCGAAGCAGTCCCACCGACTGCACTGGCCAGTGGTGGGCGAGCTGGCCGGCCTGAAGGAGGTTGTCGAGCGGGTGCGGGCGGCGGCGCTTGCCGTCGTCCTGCACGAGGAGGCGACCATCCCGTTGGTCGGACTGGCCCGCTCGGTTGGACTGGTCCGCTCGGTTGAGGTGCCGGAGCGGGTGGGCCCGACCGCCTCGGCGGCGGAGCTGGTGCTCGTCGTGGGCCCCGAGGGAGGGGTGTCCGAGCCGGAACTGGCCACGCTGGGTGAGGCCGGAGCGATTGTGTCGCGGCTCGGTTTGACGGTGCTGCGCACATCCACCGCCGGCGTCGTGGCCGCGGCGGTCGTGTTCGCGGACCTCGGTCGTTGGGACGGCCCGGCGCGGTGATGGATAGACTGGCCAGGTAGCGCCCGTGGTCCGCCTCGCTGGGCGGCCCCTCCGGCTGGAGGGGTTCTGTCCCGGTGTCGGCTGTCCGCGCCGCGCCGCCTACCGCGATCATCAATCCTGAGAGGTGCCCCGGCCTCGCTGGCCGCTCTTTATGCCCGAATCCGTTACGCCACCCGTCGCGCCCGACACCAGGGTCCAGACGCGCATTGTCGTACCCGGTCCGCACAGCATGGTGAGTCTGCTCGGTCACCAGGATCAGCTGCTCCGTACCGTCGAGAAGGCTTTCTCCTCGGATATCCATGTGCGTGGCAACGAGATCACCATCACCGGCGCTCCGGCTGAGAACGAGCTCGCTGCCAGGTTGTTCGCCGAGCTCATCGCGCTGCTCGACGCCGGGACGGAGCTCAGCCCGCAGCATGTCGACCATTCGCTGGCGATGCTGCGCAGCGGCGCCGAGGAGCGGCCGGCCGAGGTTCTCACCCTCAACATCCTCTCCAGCCGGGGCCGGACGATCCGGCCGAAGACGCTGAACCAGAAGCGGTACGTCGACGCGATCGACCAGCACACCATCGTTTTCGGGATCGGGCCGGCCGGCACCGGCAAGACCTACCTCGCCATGGCGAAGGCCGTTCAGGCGTTGCAGGCCAAGAAGGTGAACCGGATCATTCTGACCCGCCCCGCGGTCGAGGCGGGGGAACGCCTCGGGTTCCTGCCGGGGACCCTGTACGAGAAGATCGATCCTTACCTGCGGCCGCTCTACGACGCGCTGCATGACATGATCGATCCGGACTCGATCCCGCGGCTGATGCAGAGCGGCACGATCGAGGTGGCCCCACTGGCCTACATGCGCGGCCGGACGTTGAACGACGCCTTCATCATCCTCGACGAAGCCCAGAACACCTCGCCGGAACAGATGAAGATGTTCCTCACCCGGCTCGGCTTCGGCGCGAAGATCGTTGTTACTGGGGACGTGACCCAGGTCGACCTCCCCAGCGGCACCCGCAGCGGGCTGCGGGTGGTCCGGGAGATCCTCGACGGCCTCGACGACGTCCATTTTGCATCCCTGACCAGCTCCGATGTGGTTCGGCACCGGCTCGTGAGCGAGATCGTCGACGCTTACGCCCGCTGGGACGCGGCCAGCGCGCCGCCACCCGCTCCGGCCCGGTCTGCCCGTCGGGACCGACGGTGACCGTCGCCGCGGTCGGAGAGGACCGCTGATGGCCGTATTCGTTGCCAACGAGTCGGGCGCGAGTGACGTCGACGAGGTGAGGCTGGCCGCGCTCGCCCGGTTCGTGCTCGACGCCATGAAGGTGAACCCGCTCGCCGAGCTCTCGGTGATGCTGGTGGAGCCGAAGGCTATGACCGATCTGCACGTCCGGTACATGGGGGAGGAGGGCCCGACCGACGTCCTGTCCTTCCCGCAGGACGACGCCTTCGACGCCTCGTGGTCGGAGTCGGTCGACGACGATCCGACCACCCTGCTCGGCGACGTCGTGCTGTGCCCGGACGTCGCGCGGCGGCAGGCGGAGCAGGCCGGTCACTCCTTCGATCGCGAGCTGTCCCTGCTGTGCACCCACGGCATCCTGCACCTGCTCGGCTACGACCACGCCGAGCCGGACGAGGAACGCGAGATGTGGAAGGTACAGAGCCAGCTGCTCGCGTCGTGGGACGGCGCGGTGCGGGCCCCCGGCGACGCGGACGCCGCCCGCGATGCCGCGGGCGGCGGCGAGGGCCGCCGTAGTGACCAGGGCCGTGGCGGTGGCGCCGGAGAGCCCCCTGCCGCGCCCGCATGCTGACCCGGCACAAGGGGGTCCGCATGAGTTCCGGTGATCTTTTTCTCGTCTTCATCGCCGTGATGGGCTCGCTTGCCGCGGCGGGTCTCGGCGGCATCGACGCGGCCCTGACCCGGGTCTCCCGGGTGACGGTCGAGGGCTTCTCCCGCCAGGGCCGGGCCGGTGCCCGGAACCTGGCGACCGTCGTGGCCGATCCGGGCCGCTACCTCGCGCTGCTGCTGCTCCTGCGCATCGTCGCGGAGATGCTCGCCGCGGCCTGTATCACGGTGCTGTTCGTGCACGCCTACGGGGCCGGGTTCGCCGCGATCGGCCTCGGGACGCTGGCCTCGACCCTGGTCGCCTACATCCTCGTCGGGGTGATGTCCCGTACTCTGGGCCGCCAGCACGCCCCCGCGGTGGCGTTGGCCAGCGCCGGTCTCACGGTCCGGTTGGCGCGGATCTTCGGGCCGTTGCCCCGGCTGCTGATCGCGTTCGGCAACGCGGTCACCCCCGGCCCTGGTTTCCGGGATGGTCCCTTCGCCTCCGAGGCCGAGCC
>NZ_CDWRCM010000131.1:0-2659 GCF_977927585.1 Frankia sp. CcWB2
TAAGAGACAGGATCAGTGATGACGCCGCGGTGCTGGATCGAGATGGCTTCTGGGCGGTCGTCGTCGACTTCGAGAGGGCCGTCCGTTGCATCCGGTTCGCCGACGTGCGGCCGGCGCCTCCCGGTGGTGCCGCGGCGCTGCGGCGTGGCCCCTGGCTCGGACCGCCGCGAGCCGCATGGACGACAACCATGAACCGGGCGGCCTACCTCGACGGGGTTGTGGCGATCCGTGAGCGCATTGCGGCGGGGGAGGTCTACCAGGTCAATCTCTGCCGATTGCTGTCGGCACCCCTGCCTGCGCCCGCGGCGGAACGCGCGGGGGGTCCCGGTGCCTGTGCTGCCGGTGTCGATCTCGGTGCCCTGGCGGCTGTCGTAGCCGCCGGCAATCCCGCGCCGTACGCGGTCGTCCTGGATGTGCCGGAGGCCGGGGTGCGCATCGTCGGCGCCTCTCCGGAGCTGTTCCTCTCCCGCCAGGGCGACGTCGTGAGTTCCAGGCCCATCAAGGGAACCGGTCGGACGGCGGCGGATCTGCGGGAGAAGGACGTCGCCGAGAACATCATGATTGTCGATCTTGTTCGCAACGATCTTGGGCGGGTCGCCCGCCCGGGAAGTGTGACGGTGCCTTCGCTCTGCGCAGTGGAGGAGCACCCCGGTCTCGTGCACCTCGTCTCGACCGTCCGGGCCCGGCTGCGGCCGGGGGTGGGCTGGCAGGACCTCCTGGCGGCGGCCTGCCCGCCCGGTTCCGTCTCCGGTGCCCCGAAGTCGAGCGCGCTGCGGATCATCCGAGAACTGGAACCGGCCTCTCGGGGCTACTACTGCGGAGGGATCGGCTGGGTGGATGCCGACCGGAACGTGGGTTGGCTGTCTGTTGGCATTCGTACGTTCTGGATCGAGGACGACCGGATCTGGTTCGGTACCGGCGCTGGTATCACGTGGGGGAGCGATCCGGACTCGGAGTGGCGTGAGACCGAGCTGAAGGCCGACCGGCTGGTGGGGCTGGCGAGCCGATCGGACGATAGGCCGGGCACCGGCGGTGGGCCGAGGACAAAAGAACCCGCCTGGCGGCGCTAGCCTGGCCAGGCGGGCGGGTGCTCTGTGTGTGGCTGGGTGGAAGCTGCCTCGGATGCAGGTGGGGAAGGGTCTCCCCCGGTCGCAAAATGCCCACACCGGCTTGCCGGGATCGGGCAGCGGTCCCGACCCCGGTGAGATCATCGCTCGGGGCCACCCCAGATGAGGAGGGCGAGTTCGGCATCAAGATCGATGATGTCGCTCTCTCCGCCGAGGGGGACGGCTGAATACGTCCGCCGCAGGAAGGCCAGCACCTCGGACCGCGGCATCTCGAACAGTGCATGCCCGGACGGGCTGGACAGGGACAGGCAGACGATCCGTCCCCCGGACTGGGCGGCAGGCCACACCTGCACGTCGCCATCCCCGGCGGGTCGGCGCACACCGTCGCTGAGGAGCTGGCGCGCGAACGTCCACTCCACGACCTCGTCCGCACCGGTGCGGAAGCCGATGCTGATCGCGTACGGATCGGCAGGCTCGTACCGGACGGTGGCGGCGACCGGCACGGGCGCCGCCCCGGGGACGACAAGGCGGAGGGCGAGTTCTGCGGTGATTGAATCGTGACGAATAGTCATCGGGCGGCCTCTCATGGTGCGATGGTGCGGGCGAGCACCCGTGTAACGGGATAGTTCCCTCTCCGAGTCCCGTTGGAAACAAGATTATGCCAAGACAACATCCGTTACGGTAGTTCGGGCGAGTTGCCTGGCCCGGAAGGGTGAACCTGCCTCGAGTGATCATGGTTCGGCCGGCTGTCGGACGGATCTTCTACTTGAATCCTATAGATGATTACCGTCCGTAGTGTCCGAACGTCCCTCGAGCGTCAGGCCATCCCGCCAAGGCCGTTCCCCCTCAAGTCTTCCCCGTGGGGACCCTTCTCAACCACGGCCAGTCGCGGCGAACCTGACCCAGTCCGGCCACCGGGCAGGACGGCGGACATCGCCCCATCCGTCCGTCGACCCCCCGCCGTCGGCCCCCTTCGCCGGCCCGTATCCTCGGCGTGTACGGTGGTCCCACCGGCAAGGGCGTATAGCTCAGTGGTAGAGCGCTGCCTTCACACGGCAGAGGTCCGTGGTTCGAAACCACGTACGCCCACGCGATTGGGCTTGCCATGCTCCGCTCCCGGGTCGGGAGCTTGCTGTGCTCCCGCGGGACATCTGCCCCGTGGATGATCTTCGTGCCCCCCGCGATGCGGCGTTTTTCCTGGTCAGGGCGGGTCCATCGGTGCCTGGGAGGGGCTACCCCAAACGGGTGGTGCGGCTTGGCGGTGTCCTCTCCCGCCGGTGGGACTCGGCGCGTTTCCCCCGGTAGGAGGCCGTCCCGGTCCCGCCCGAGACCTGCCCGGGGCTGCCCCCGACCTCCGCGGCGTGCTGCGCCTCGAAGGGTGGTCGGAGCTGTCCACTGCCGGTGGGGCGCCTGTCCCGGGGAGCGGTGCGAAATCTCCCCGATTGGCCGGTTTCTGGGTGTCTGGGCCGCGACGTCGTGGGCTGGCGACGAATCAACATCTACCCCCACTTTGGTGGGGACACCACCGATGGAGGCGGATCCCGGAGGGGGTCCCGGCCGGTGCTCCAGTCCGGGAGACAGCCCGGCAGACA
>NZ_CDWRCM010000131.1:3083-3487 GCF_977927585.1 Frankia sp. CcWB2
GGGCGACGAGCACGTCGATACCTCGACCCGGGGTCGGCTCCGAGCCTCGTTCTTTACGGAAAGTGACGTCCGAGCCCGCGTCGCCGGGCCCCCGGGCGCATCGCGCGAGCCGCCGCCGCGATGCATCGCGGTCCTTGGGAGCGGGCCTGTCCACCTTTCGGGCGCATGCTGTTGATTCGTGGTGCCCGTGGAGCTCCGCGTGCTGGAGATGGTCGACGCCGTGCGTCGCCGTGGAACGATTCCGGTGGCCGTTGGTATACCGGTTGGTCCATGGTGGATCGGCATCGTTGTGCGTCCCGCCCCTTTCCGCAGGTCACTGGTTTGCGAGTGGGGTCCACGCCAGGTCCGATTGGCGTTTTCCCCATGAAGGTGCCGCCGACGCTGTACAGATCGGCTTAGGAGTC